>JBLNBI010000014.1:0-5059 GCA_050259815.1 Actinomycetota bacterium
GTTGGCGGGCCATGTCGTCGGCGTAGCGACGCAGCTCGGCCAGGTTGTAGCCGTCTCCGGTCAGGCCGTAGATCAGGATGTCCACGTCGCCGAATTCGTCGTTGGGGAAGGGGCCGACCACGCCCTCGGGCAGAGTGGCCTTGATGTCGTTCAGCTGCTTACGTACTTGATACCAAGCCTCCGGCACTTCCTTGGGCGGGGTGTAGTCCTTGAGCTGGACGAACACCAGGGATTCGCCGGGGCGCGATGCGGAACGCACCACATCTATCCACGGCGTGTCCTGGAGTTTCTTTTCAATTCGCTCGGTAAGTTGGCTTTCCACTTCCTTCACCGTGGCGCCGGGCCAGAGGGTGCGCACCACCATGACCTTGATGGTGAAGGGCGGATCTT
Organism: Actinomycetota bacterium; assembly: GCA_050259815.1. Lineage (GTDB taxonomy): Bacteria > Pseudomonadota > Gammaproteobacteria > Burkholderiales > Rhodocyclaceae > JAGTRP01. The sequence continues at coordinate 391 of JBLNBI010000014.1, forward strand.
CGCCGCGCCCCAGCTTGGCGAAGGACATGATGCCGCCCACGATGAGGACGATCATCAAGTACACCACCATCTGGCTGTGGTTCAGCGACCATTCGGACAGGTTGAGCTTTTTCATGACGCGGCCTCAACGGGATTCGGCCAAGCGAACTTGCTCGCCTTCGTGCAACTTGTGCACACCGGCGGCGACGATGCGCTCTCCGGCAGTCAGGCCGGCGGTGATGAAGGCCGCCTGATCGCCGTAACGGGCCACGCTGACCGGACGCAGGTTGAGTGTGGCGTCCTTGGTAATCATCCAAACCGCCGTCTGCTGACCTTGCTGGAAGATGGCAGTGAGCGGAATGGCCTGAGCGGTGTCGCCGCCGGTCTTGAAGCGGACCGTGGCTGACAGGCCCAAGGGCATTTGCTGGCTTACGTCGAGCAGAGAAATACGGGCCGGATAGGTGCGCGTTGCCGGGTCGGCAGCCGGGGCCAGTTCCCGCAGGCGGCCCTTGATTGTCTTGTTGCCGTCGGACCAGAGGGTCACTTCTGCTTCGACACCGGGCTTGAGACCGGCGATGGCATCTTCGGGAATGTTCACCGCCACTTCCCGCTCTCCGTTCTGGGCAAGGCGCATGACGCCTTGGCCGGCAGCGACGACTTGGCCCGGCTCCGCCAGCACGGCAGCAATGACGCCGTCCTTGTCGGCCACCAGGGCAGTGTAGGCGCTCTGGTTATGGGCCAGGGCGGCCTGGGCGGCGGCCGACTTGTAGGCAGCTTCCTTGGCATCCAGGGCGGACTGGCTGATGAAGTTCTTCTGTTTGAGATCGCGATAACGCTGCAGGTCCGCTTCGGCCAAACCGCGCTGGGCGTCGGCCTGGATCACCTGCTGGGCGGCATCGGCCCCATCGATGCGGGCCAGCACCTGCCCAGCTTTCACGCTGGCGCCGGCATCCACCAGCCGGGCCACGATCTTGCCGCCGAGACGGAAGCCCAACAGGGCTTCGTAGCGGGCGCGCACTTCACCGCTGTATTCGCGTGCAGAGACACCGCCCCCACTGCCCACGGTGACCGCTTTGACCAAGGTGGCCTGGGCCGGCGGGGGCGCGGGTTGGGAGCAAGCGGACAGGATCAGCGCAGCAGAGCAGAGGAGCCGTTTGTTCATGATTATTTTTCCGTGGGCTTGCGGAGCCCGTTGAGAAGCAGGTCTACGTGTGCAGCCAGATAGCGGTCGGGATCGACGCCCTGGCCGCAGATGGCGAAGGAATGAGTCCAGATCATGAGCATGAGGACCGGAGCGATGACCACGTGGTACGTGGCTTCCACGTCCACAGGGCGGAACTCGCCCCGCTCCACGCCTGCGGTGAGGATGCCCTTGACCAGCCGCTCGCCACGCTGAATGACGGCCTCGTGATAGAAGGCGGCGACCTCGGGGAAATTGCCGGACTCGGCGACGATCAGTTTGGGAATACCGCCCAGCCGGGTGGCACCCAGGTCCCGCCACCAGCGAATCATCATGTCCCGGAGCAGGTCGGCCATGGAGCCCTTGTGCTCTTCCAGTTCCCGTAGCGCCTCGTCGATCAGAGGAACCATGCTGGTTTCCACCACCGCCTTGAACAAGGCTTCCTTGCTGTCGAAGTAGAGGTAGAGCGTGCCCTTGGTGACCCCGGCCCGGGCCGCCACGTCGTCCAGGCGGGTGGCGGCGAAGCCACGTTCCACGAACAAGTCCAGGGCCGCGGCCATCAGTTCCGCCGGACGCGCCTCCTTGTTGCGACGCTGACGGGGACGGGACGCAACCCCGTCCTTCTCGGCGGGGCAGCATAGGGATGTAAAGCGATTGAGGGATTTGCAGAGCATGACCGCAATACTAACTAACCAGTCAGTTAGTAGTCAACGCCAATAAAACCCCGGCCTCGACCGGGGTTATGGCTGTCGGGACAGCTGCGGTTAGCGTGAAATCCGTCGATAAACGAAAGCTGCGGCTTCGAGCGTAGCGAGCAAATTCAATCCCCCGCCCCGGGGCGGGGGAAAGGGGTGGGGGTGGGGGGCAATGAAATTGCCGCTGACTTTCATGATCGGGGGCGTAGCCAACGCATCATGAAAGTCAGCGGCTTTCCTTCACCAACCGCCCGAAACCGGGCTGGATGGGGCGGGCGTTGTTTCGATACAGGCGGGCAAAGATGTTCACCTGATCCTGGGTCACGACCACGGGCTGCTTGAACACCATCCACAACACGCCTTCGGTGCAAGGCGGCGTAGTGAGAGAGCCCATGTAGGTGTAGTAGGCCCGATCCGCCGGCAGCAAGCGGTTCAAGTCGATGGCAGTGCTGGGCGTCAGGCTCTGGCCCTGCTCCAGCGGCATGTTGTTCCACAGGGTCTGGATCACCGCTTGTTCCGCTTCGCCCTTTTGCAGCAGCACCGCCACGACGGCGATATTGCCGTCGTCGTCCTTGTGCACCAGATGCGCGACCATATCGAATCGTTGGCCGTTCACCTTTTCTTCCGAGGGGCGATGGAAGTGGAACTGCTTGAGCTCATAGGTCCGCCCCATGACCTTGATGGTGTTGCCTTCAGCGGGCGTCACCTGGATCGTGTGACCGTTGTCCTCGATGCGGAACAGGGTGGGCTTGTAGTCGAACTTGATGCCTTCCAGATCCACCCGGATGCCGTCGCCGATATCGATGGGCGACTGGCGTTTGCCGGCCGCGCAAAGGGCATTGGCGTTATCGAGCTTGGCCCAGTTTTCGGGGCCGCCGGGGCCCTCGTAGCCCCAGTGGATATGGGCGTGCTCGACGACAGCCGGTTCCACCTCCTTGGGTGCGGGTTTCTTGCGCAGGATACGGCGCGGACCTGTGGTGGCAAGCGCCAGTTCGCGAGTGTGTTTGTCGATGCCGTTCAGAGAAGAATCCACCGGGCCCGGCGCACTGCGGGTCTTGTCCTTGTCAGCGGAGGCCTTTTCCTTCTCAACCGGACCTTTATCGGCGGATGCCTTGTCAGCCCCCTTCTCCGCTGGCTTGTCGCCGGGTTTGGTGTCCGTGGGCTTTTCCACCTGGGACTTGTCGATCTTGGGCAGATCGATCATCCGCTTGGGCTCGATGCGGCCGCTATCGGCCGGCTTGTCCCCCACGGCAGCCACCTTGGTGGACTTGGCGGCTTCCTTGGCTTCGGTCACCAGCTCCGCGTGCATCACCGAAAACTTGGAATCTCCCGCGGGCGCAGGCTTAGGCGCAGCGTCCTTCTTGGGCAGCAGTGCAACGGTGGGGCGATTGCGGCAGACTGCCTTGACCAGCGCGGCATCGGGGCCGGGGGTTGCCGCCTGATCCTTGGCTGCATACACCGGCTCCACCTTCAGCATCTTTTCGCCGTGGAGGAAGATGCGCTTCACCGGCGCATAGCGCCCCGTCGCGCAGTCGTAGTTGTTGAGCACTTCCACCAGGTTGTAGGCCTCGCCGCTTTCGGCGTCCTCCACCGGGCGAGCCAGGGCAAGACGGGACCAGGCCTGGATGCGACCGCTATCGGTCAGCGCAATGCGCCCCACGTCGATGGAAACCGTTTCGCCGCCGCCGGACGCCACCTTCTGCCATTGCGCCTGGACCGCAACCGCCGGCATGGACGCGAAGGCCAATGCCACGGCCACCCCAAGGGTTGCCCCGGAGGCCGCCATAAAGGCAGCCAAGGGACTGGCGTAATGAAGGCGCATAGTGGAACTCCCAAACTTTTTATCGTTTTCGCGTCAACGGCATAGTCCCTAAAGACTTGAGACTAATTCAGTAAGGCTCATAGCCTTTCATGCGGCAAGGTTGCATTGCCAAGCGGGTTCCGGTAGCTTCGGCCGGCTCAAAACGAGACTTTTGCCCTACCTTTCGCAACCCCATGAACGCAAACGAAAAATTCCTCGCAGCCCAGGCGCACGTGGACGCCGCGGCCATTCAGCCCCTACCCAATTCCAAAAAGATCTATGTAGAAGGCTCCCGCCCGGATATCCGGGTGCCGATGCGCGAAATCAGCCAAAGCGACACTTCCGCCGCCATGGGCGCGGAAAAGAACCCCCCGATTTTCGTTTACGACTGTTCCGGCCCCTACACGGACCCGGCCGCCAAGATCGACATCCGCTCCGGCCTGCCCGCCCTGCGCCAGAAGTGGATTGAAGAGCGCAACGACACCGAGCTGCTGACGGACCTGACCTCCGCCTTCGGCCGTGAACGCGCCGCCGATGCGGAAACCGCAGCCCTGCGCTTCCCCGGCCTCCATCGCCAGCCCCGCCGCGCCAAGGTCGGCGCGGGTTTGAGTGGGAATGTGAGCCAGATGCACTACGCCCGCCGCGGCATCATCACGCCGGAGATGGAGTTCGTCGCCATTCGCGAGAACGTCAATCGCCGCGCCTATCTGGAAAGCCTGCGCGCCGCCGGCCCCACGGGCGAAAAGATGGCCCGCATGCTGGGTCGCCAGCATCCCGGTCAGCGTTTCGGCGCGGATATTCCTGAAGAGATCACCCCTGAGTTCGTCCGCGAGGAGATCGCTCGCGGCCGCGCCATCATCCCGTCCAACATCAACCACCCGGAAGCGGAGCCGATGATCATCGGCCGCAACTTCCTGGTGAAGATCAACGCCAACATCGGCAACTCCGCCATCAGTTCCTCCATCAGCGAGGAAGTGGACAAGATGACCTGGTCCATCCGCTGGGGCGGCGACA
>JBLNBI010000015.1:0-4354 GCA_050259815.1 Actinomycetota bacterium
GTGGCCGATCTTTGCCCGCAGCCGCTCGGTCAGGGCCTCTTCCCGCTGCAGGGCCTCTTCGTCGTCGGCTCCTTCCACCAGGAAGAAGCGGCCGCTGCCGCCGGCGCCGGCCAGCCGCCGGATGACGGATTCCTGTTCGGTGAGGCTGGCGGGCCGGGAAACCAGCTGGCGCACGTCGTCGTCCGGGGCGAGGCGCAGCCAGCCGGGGATGGAAGCGGCGACGATGGCTAGAGAGAGTATGGCGACCATGCGGGGCGTGGCCTTCTCCCGCCAGGCAGTCAGGATGCGGCGGGGCAGGCGGACCGACTGTTCCGCATCCCGGCCGCAGGGGCGGCGCACGAAGCGGGGCAGGAGGAGGACCACCGAAACCCAGGCGGTGGACAGGCCGACGAAGGCGAACAGGGCGATCTGGCTGACGGCCGGGAAGGGCGTAAGGCTGAGGGCTCCGTAGCCGATCAGGCTGGTGGCCAGGGCCACCGCCAGGCCGGGCAGGACGCGGCGCAGCCCGGCTTCCGGATTCCAGTCGTCGCCGGAATCCAGGTGGGCGGCGAAATACTGGATGGCGTAGTCCACCGCCTCGCCGATGAGGCTGGCGCCGAACACCAGGGTGATGAGATGGATCTTCCCGTCCACGGCCAGCACGGCGGCCATGCCGCAGGCGATGCCGATGGCCACCGTACCCATGCCCAGGGCCAGGGGACGAAGGGAGCGGAACAGGCTCCAGAGAAGGAGCAGGATGCCGACCAGGGAGCCGCCGCCGATCAGGTCCACCTCGTTTTGGGCGCTGGTGCGGGCGGCGTGGCCGTAGAACAGGCCGCCGGTGCGCAGGACGGCCGCTTGGGGAGCCTGGGCCCTGATCTGGGCCTCGGCGGCGTCCACGGCGGCGACCACCTTGCCCTGGGTGGCGGCGTCGAAGGCGTTGCCGGTGGGCTCGGCCAGGACCAGGACATAGGTGGTCTCCCCATCCCGGGCGATCAGGACGCCGTCCTCGATGGTGAGGGCGGTCTGGGCCAGGGGCAGGCGGGATAGCCAGCGTTGGAGGAAACCGAAGGGGTCCACCGTCGGGTCGGTAGGCACGCCCGCCTGGAAAGGCTGGTACATGCGCCGCAGAAGCAGCGCCTCGGCATCGAAGGCGGGGTCCTGGAGCAGCTTGCGGTCGGCCTCGGTGAGGAGGGCGGCGCGGTGGGGGGCGTAGGTGTCGGCGACCAGCTTCCCGTCTACCTTGGGAGCGTGGTCGATCACCCGGGTAAAGGCGTCGGACTGGCGGAGCCCGTCGGCGAAGCCCTGGGCCAGGGCCTTGGCCTGGGTTCCGTCCGGGTGGCCCACCAGGAAAAGGACCCGGTTACCCAGACGATCCGACAGGACCTTGACGGCGGCTTCGGCGTTGGGATTGCGTTCGGTGGGGGGCAGCAGGGCGAGGAGGTCCGCCTCCACCGGCGATCCCTGGGAAAAGCGCAGGCCCACGAAGGCCGCGCAGGCCAGGGCGATCGCCACCCAGAGATAGGCTACCCACCGCCGCCAGGCCATCAGCGGCTCCCGAACCGGGCCCGTTCCTCGGCGGAGGGGGCGTCGTCTTCGGCGGTGTTGCGGAAGGTGATGGTGGTGCTGTCGCCGTTGGCTTCTTCGATGCGGATGCGGTCCACATGGCGGCCGCCGGCCAGCTGGATCTGGCGCATGTACTGGCCGACCGGGCCGGGCTTGGGGGTCAGCGCCAGGCGCCAGGCGTCGGCAGAGCCGTCGCCGGAGATGGCGAAGATGTCCTTGAGGACGCCGGTCTGGGCTCCCAGCAGGGCCCGGAAGACGCGGCCCACCTGGGCCAGGCCGGGCAGGTCCTGGGCCGTCCGGGACTGGGCGTTGCCGTCCTCGCCGATTTCCACGATGCGGTCGTCGGTGAGGACGTAGGTGAGCTTCAGGGGAGACTCGATTTTCCAGAGGACGCCCAGGCCCCGCACGAAGACCAGCCGGCCCCGGGTGACCAGGGGCTTCTTGAAGGCGGCCATCTGTTTTTCCTGGACAAACTCGGCCCGCAGCACCGGCTTCTGTTCCAGGCGCTGGTTGAGGCGGGCCGCCAGGTCATCGGCGCTGGGGGCAGCCTGGGCCAAGGTGGCGACGGCCAGGAAAAGGATGGCGATCAGGCGGCGCATAGCTTCTCCACGCGGTCGACGAGACAGGAAGGGGAGAGGAATTGCAGCTCCCCGTTGGCCATGTCCACGGCCACCTGGACGGTGAAGCCCTTGGTCAGGCGTTCGCCGGTGGCCGGGTCGCGGATTTCGTATTCCATCTTCAGCCGGTTCTCGTATTCCGTTAGCCAGGCCCGGACCGTGAGGCGTTGGCCGTAGCGGGCCGCCCGGACGTACTTGAGATAGCACTCCACCACCGGCCAGGCATAGCCGGAGGCCTTCATCTGCGGATAGTCGTAGTCGATCTTCCGCAGCAGGGCGCAGCGGGCCAGTTCGAAGTACTTGACGTAATGCCCGTGCCACACCACTTCCATGACATCCACATCATGGAAAGGCACCTCGACGGCCACTTCGGCGGAGAGCTTAGTCATAGAGGCGCCAGGTCCGCTTGCGGATCAGTTCGGTGGCGAGGCGCAGGTCCGCTTCCAGGGGGCGGTCCTCGTCCAGGCAGGCCAGATGTTGCCGGACGCCCCGGCAGAAGTCGGCGCAGGGCTCGGTGAGCTGGGTTTCCTCGCCCCGGAAGCGCAGCTCCACCCCCTGGGTGGCGGCCAGCACCAGGGCGGCGGCCACCTGCTCGGTGAGTTCGAGGACCCGCAGGCAGTCCCGGGCGGCGATGGTGCCCATGCTCACCTTGTCCTGGTTGTGGCACTCGGTGGAGCGGGAGAAGACCGAGGCCGGCATGGTCAGCTTGAGGGCCTCGGCGGTCCAGGCGGAGGCGCCGATCTGCACGGCCTTGAAGCCGTGGTTGATGGGTGCCCGGGGGCCGACGGTGCCGGACAGGTTCTGGGGCAGTCCATGGTTGAAGCGGCTATCCACCAGCAGGGCCAGTTGCCGATCCATGAGGTCAGCCAGGTTGGCCACGGCGGTCTTCAGGGCGTCCATGGCGAAGGCGATGTGGCCGCCGTAGAAATGGCCGCCGTGGAGTACCCACTCCTCCTGGCCATCGATGATGGGATTGTCGTTGGCGCTGTTGAGTTCGTTTTCCACGTCCCGGCGTATCCAGGACAGGGCATCCCGGGCGACCCCGATGACGTGGGGGGCGCAGCGGATGGAGTAGCGGTCCTGGAGGCGGACCTTCTCGCCGGTTTCGGATGCGCCCAGGTCTTCCCAGATCCAGCGCGCGGCTTCGATCTGGCCAGCATGGGGCTTGACCGCGAAGAGGCGGGGATCGAAATGGCCCGGGTTGCCCCGCATGGCGATGGAGGCGAGGGACGTGATCCGGCTACAGAGGCGGGTCAGGTATTCGGCCCGGGACACGGCCAGGCAGGCAAGGCCGGTCATGACGGCGGTGCCGTTCATCACGGCCAGGCCTTCCTTGGGAGCCAGGGTCAGGGGCGTGAGCCCGAGTTCCCCGAGCACTTCCGCGGCGGGGCGCACCTTGCCCTTGTGGAGCACCTCCCGCTCGCCCACCAGGGCGGCGGCTACGTAGGACAGGGGGGTCAGGTCGCCGCTGGCGCCCACCGAGCCTTCCGCCGGGATGCGGGGCAGGACATCGTGGTTGATGAGGGCAGCCAGTTGCTCCAGCAGGACGCGCCGTACGCCGGAGAAGCCCCGGGCCAGCGAAACCAGGCGGGCCACCAGGACGGCCCGGGTGGATTCCGGCGCCAGGTATTCCCCCAGGCCGCAGCCGTGGTAGCGGGTGAGGTGGAGGGGCAGTTCGGCGACCAGATCCGGCGGGACGGCGACGGTGCAGGAGTCGCCATAGCCGGTGGTGACGCCGTAGACCGTGCCGCCATCGGCCAGCAGCCGCTCCAGGTAGGCAGCGCCGGCGTCGACCCGGGCGGCGAAGTCCGGGTTGGCCGAAAAGGCGATGTTGGCGCGGCCTTCGGCCACAGCCACCACGTCCTCGATGGCGAGGCGGGAGTCGCCGACCAGGACGCTGGGGAAGGTGCGGGGGTGATTCATTGGTTGATCTCGCGGTGAATTCAGTTGCTGCGGGTCGAAGCCCAGAAATCGAAAAAGTTGAACCATTGGAAGGGGGCCCGGCGGCACAGGGCGGCCAGGCGGTCGGCGTAGCGCTGGGCCAGGGCGGCGATGGCTTCCACCCGCCGGCCCCGGGGCAGTTCGATCCTTTCGGCGAAGGGCTCGAAGTGGACGTGGTAGCCGTCCGCTTCCCGGGTGCAGAAGAAGAGGAAGACCGGGCATTCCAGCAGGGCAGCCAGGATGAACGGCCC
>JBLNBI010000016.1:0-14258 GCA_050259815.1 Actinomycetota bacterium
AATTGAAGGCGGTCATGGCCCGGGTGCCGTTGATGCCGACCAGCCAGTCGGATTCGGAGCGGCACACGGCGGCGTTGCCCAGGCCCACCATCTCCTCGCCGGCCCGCAGGTGGGCGAAGCCGTCCCGGATGGCCTGGGGCGTCATGGACTGCAGCCACAGCCGCTGGACCGGCTTGCCGGACTTGGCGTGCTGGGCGATGTAATTGAAGATGAGTTCGCCTTCCCGTCCCGCGTCGCAGGCATTCACCAGGCCATCCACATCCTTGCGCTTGATGAGCTTGGTCAGCAGCTTCAGGCGGGACTCGGTCTTCTCGATCGGCTGGAGGGCAAAATGGGGCGGGATCACCGGCAGGTGGGCAAAGGACCACTTGCCTCGCTTCACCTCGTATTCTTCGGGACAGGCCAGTTCGAGCAGATGGCCGATGGCTGACGACAGAACGTGGTTCTCGCTCTCGTAGTAGTCGTCGTGCTTGGCGAAGCCCCCCAGCGCCTTGGCGATATCGGCAGCAACGGAAGGTTTTTCGGCGATGATAAGTTTTTTGCCCATGGAATCTGCTCGTAAATTGCCGGGCCATGATAAGAGGCGGAATACTGCCTTGGCAAGGGAAAGCGTCGACGCACTGGCAATGGCCGGCCGGTCGGAATTTGCCTGGCGGGGAGGTCCGGTAGCCCTTGGTGAATGGCGGCCAGCGTTTGGAAAGCCCCGCTTCGGCGTTGTTCCCGGGCCCGGTTCTTTCGGCTATGGGGCGATCCGCTGGTAGCGGTTGCCGGGCAGCGGCGCCACCCGCCCCTCCAGTTCGAGGGCGAGGAGGCTGGGAAGAAGGGTGTCAGCGGTAAGGCCGGTGCGCTCGGCCAGCTCATCCACGCCGCAGGGGTCATGGCCGAGGGCGGCGAGGACCGGGTCGTCTTCATCTGTCGAAACCGGGGGCGCGGGGTCCGGACGGGCGAGGTTCGCAATTTCCTCAAGGACGTCCTGGGCGGTTTCCACCAGCTTGGCGCCTTCCCGGATGAGCCGGTGACAGCCCCGGGCCACCGGGGAGTGGATCGAGCCCGGAATCGCAAATACCTCTCGGCCCTGTTCCGCCGCCAGTCGGGCGGTGATGAGGGAGCCGCTTTCCGGGGCGGCCTCCACCACCAGGACGCCCGCCGACAACCCGGAAATGATGCGGTTCCGCCGGGGGAAGTTGGCGGCGGCGGAAGGCGTCCCGAGGGGGAACTCGGACACGATGGCGCCCCGCTCGGCAATGGCCAGGGCGAGGTCCCGGTTGCGGGCAGGGTAGATGCGGTCGGCGCCGGTGCCGATGACTGCCACCGTCGAGCCGGCCGCAGTCAGTGCTCCCTGGTGGGCGGCGGCGTCGATGCCCAGGGCAAGGCCGCTGACGATGGTCAGCCCTTCGGCAGCGAGGGCCTTGGCGAAGGCTTCGGCGTTTTGCATCCCCTGGCGGGTGGCATTGCGGCTGCCGACGATGGCCAGGGACGGGGTGTTGAGCAACTCCGGTCGACCGCGGACGTAGAGGACGGTCGGCGGATCGGAAATTTCCAGCAGGGCCTTCGGGTAGGACTCATCCGCCAGGGTGAGGATGGCGTGGCCGGGTTCCTCGGCCCAGGCGAGGGCCTGGTCTACAGCGAGGGTGTTGTCGGTATCGAAAAGAAGCTCGGACCGGTCGCCGATGATTTCCCGGATTGCCAGGAGATCCGTTTCGAAGATGGCTTCCGGCGGACCGAAGGCGGCGAGGAGCTTGCGCTGGGTCTGGGTCCCGATGCCGGGAACCAGGGTCAGCCGCAGCCAGGCGGCCAGTCCGCCTGGGGAGGTCACGGATTCCTTACGGCGTCGCCGATGATGACAGGCTTGCTCGCTTCCATTACCAGGGCATAGGCAACCCGCTCGAAGACCCGGAAGACGAACACTACCGCGTAACGCTCTTCCGGCAGGGCGACGGGGCCGCCCTTGGCAATCTTGGCGTCGTAGCCGGTCTTGGTCTGGTTGCGGAAGAGGGCGAGAACGTGGCCGACCTCAAGGCCGTCGCGGCTGCCCCGGTTCAGGGCCAGGATGGAATTACGGCCGGCTTCGCTCAGTCCGCCATAGACGGAAACCACTCGCCCGGCGATGTTTGCTTCGGGACGATGGGGAACATAGGAGATCAGGCGGGGCGTTCCGGCCGGTACCAGGCGGTCGCCGCGGGTGATTTCCTCCCGGGACACGGTAATCTGCACCGTGGCGGGGGCGCCCGGCTCGACCAGTCGGGCATTGCCGAGGAACACGGATTCGAAGCCGAGGACTTCCTCGTTCTCAGGATTCTTGAGGGGCTTGCCGGGGCGGTAAATCTGCCACTTCGTTTCCTTGGCGTCGGGGATCAGGGTAACGTAGGCGGTGTCACCCCGGCCCAGTTGCTGGTGGTCATCCTGGCCAGCGACGATGCGGGGCGCGCTTTCCAGTTCGTTGGCATCGACGATGAGCGGCTGGGAAAGGAAGGGCTCGATGATATTGGGCGGGATGCTGGGCACTTCCTTCCGGTTCGGTTCGCTGTAAACCTGGGGCTGGACCCGTACCGGCTTGGCGATCTTCAGTTGCGGGATACCGGAGGAGGTGTCGAGCAGGACGATATCCCCTGGATAGATGCGATGGGGATTGCGAATCTGTTCCTTGTTGAGGCGCCACACCTCGGGCCAGCGCCAGGGCTCCTTGAGGAATTTGCCGGAGATGCTCCACAGGGTGTCCCCGGGAACGACGATGTGGCGGTCGGGCGGGTTGTCGACCAGCTGGATTGGTTCTTGGGCAAATGCGCAGGCTGCCATTACGGCAAGAAAGAGCGCGGATATAATGCGAACCATCGTCGTATCCTCACGTGCCGGCGGAACAGGAAACAAACTTCGCTGTCGAAGTTGGCAAGTCAAACCCTGTCCAAATCTCGGAAATTGCTTGAGATTCTGCACGTAATGGCTTAAGCGAGCAAGCTTTCATTCGGTTTTTTCTATGGCCTTATTACCCATTCTGCGTTATCCCGATCCCCGCCTGAAAAAGGTGGCGGCGCCCATTTCCAAAGTCGATGACAGCATCCGTGCCCTGGCCCGGGACATGGCGGAAACCATGTACGAAGCCCCCGGTATCGGTTTGGCGGCGACCCAGGTGGATGTCCATAAACAACTGGTGGTCATCGATATTTCCGAGAGCAAGGATCAGCTCCTGGTCATGATCAATGCCCGGATCCTTGCCCGGGATGGCGCCCAGGAAGGGGAAGAGGGCTGCCTGTCGGTACCCGGCATTTACGACAAGGTGGAGCGGGCGGGGCGGGTCACGGTCCAGTACCTGGACCTGGACGGCAAGGAGCAGACCCTTGAAGCGGAAGGCCTCTTGGCGGTCTGCATCCAGCATGAGCTGGACCACTTGAACGGCCGCGTCTTCGTGGACTACCTGTCCCAGCTCAAGCAGACCCGGATCAAGAACAAGCTTTTGAAGCAGTCCCGGATCACGGCATGAAGGTCATCTTCGCCGGGACGCCGGAGTTCGCCGCTGTCGCCCTGCGGGCCATCGCGGCCGCCGGCCATGACATTCCCCTGGTGCTGACCCAGCCGGACCGGCCCGCCGGCCGGGGCATGGCCCTCCAGGCATCGCCGGTTAAGCGCCTGGCCCAGGAGTTGGGCATCGAGGTCTTCCAGCCCCTGTCCTTGAAGGATCCCGCTGCCCAGGCGACGGTGCGTGAAATCGGCGCCGACGTCATGGTGGTGGCTGCCTATGGCCTTATCCTGCCCCAGGCGGTCCTCGACATGCCCCGCTTCGGCTGCATCAACATCCATGCTTCCCTGCTGCCGCGCTGGCGGGGCGCCGCTCCCATCCAGCGGGCCATCCTGGCCGGAGACCAGGAGACCGGGGTCTGCATCATGCAGATGGAGGCCGGACTCGATACCGGCCCGGTGCTCCTGCGCGGCGTCCTGCCCATCGGGGCGGAGGCCGCGGCAGGCGACATTCATGACCAGCTTGCGGCTATGGGCGGGAAGCTCATTGTGGATTGTCTCTCCCAACTGCCGCTCTCGGCCGAGCCCCAGCCGGAGGAGGGCGTCACCTACGCCGCCAAGCTGGAAAAGGCTGAGGCGGCCATCGACTGGCGCCGCCCCGCAGCCGAGTTGGATCGGCTCATTCGCGCCTTCAATCCATTCCCCGGTGCCCAGGCCCTGCTGAAGGGAAGCGGGGTCAAGGTCTGGCGGGCTCGCCTTGTGGACGGCCGTGGCGAGCCGGGGGAAATTCTGGCCGCCAGCAAGGACGGCATCGCCGTCGCCTGCGGCGAGGGTGCCATTCTCATCACCGAATTGCAGAAGGCGGGTGGCAAGCGCCTGCCGGCCATGCAGTTCCTGGCGGGCAATGCCCTGGCCAAGGGCGACCGTTTCGACCTTCAGGCTTGAAATCCATCCTGGAGCCCCCCATCTGTGGGGCATGAATTCCTATCTCCCACGGAGGCTCCAAGGATGTTCAACTGGATGAAAACAGCGATGCTGATGGCGGCCATCATGGCCCTCTTCGGCATCGTGGGCGGCCTGATCGGTGGTAAGGGTGGCATGTTGCTGGCCCTGATCCTGGGTGGCGCCATGAACGTCTTCTCCTACTGGTTCTCGGACCAGATGGTGCTGAGGATGTACAACGCCCAGGAAGTGGACGAGTTCAGCGCGCCCCAGTTCTACCGCGTGGTGCGGGAGCTGACCCAGCGGGCGGGCCTGCCCATGCCCCGGGTCTATGTGATCGACGAAGACCAGCCCAACGCCTTCGCCACCGGGCGCAATCCGGAGCATGCGGCGGTGGCCGCCACCACCGGCATCCTGCGGCTGCTGTCGGCCCGGGAACTGCGGGGCGTCATGGCCCACGAACTGGCCCATGTCCAGCATCGGGATATCCTGATTTCCACCATCTCGGCCACCATGGCCGGTGCCATTTCCGCCCTGGCCAATTTCGCCGTATTCCTGGGCGGACGGGACGAGGAAGGGCGGTCGATGAATCCGATCGCAGGCATCCTGGTGGCCTTCCTGGCGCCCTTGGCAGCCAGCCTGATCCAGATGGCCATTTCCCGCGCCCGGGAGTTCGAGGCCGACCGGGGCGGCGCCGAGATCAGCCAGGATCCCCATGCCCTGGCCGATGCCCTCTACAAGATACAGATGTATGCCGAGGGGCGTATTCCCATGATGACGGCGGAAGCCCATCCGGAAACCGCCCAGATGATGATCCTGAACCCCCTGTCCGGCGGCGGGCTGCAAAGCCTTTTCTCCACCCATCCTCCCACCGAAGAGCGCATTGCCCGGCTGCGGGCGATGGCCCGTTAGGCCCGGAGATTGCCCCGGAAGACCTGCTGCCGTTCCGCCCGGGCCGGAGCGAAGGAGGCGATGCTTTCGTCGAAGAGGGCATGGGCGCGGGCGCTGTTGTCGCCGCTGTAGTTGCAGACATAGACGTCGAGGGTGACGCCGCCCAACTCCGGCCAGGTATGGATCGCCAGATGGGATTCGGCCAGGACTACCGTACCGGTGACGCCGGCCGGTTCCCCGGACTCGTTCCTGAATTGGTGGAAATAGCAGCCGACCACGGTGAGTCCGTGGCGCTCGCAGGCAGCGACGCAGAAGGCTTCCAGCCCCGGGGCGTCCAGGAGGAAGCCGGTGGGGCAGCGGCAATCGTGGAGATCGGCGATCAGGTGGAGGCCTTGCATGACGGAATTCTATTCCGTTTCACGTGAAACACGGCCGAATATCGTTTCTAGTGTCCGGCCCAGTCGATAGCCCGCTTCGGCCAGGCGGCGATCGGCGATGGCCCGGGATTGGGATTGGAATTCCTCGGTGATGGTGGGCAGCAGGCTGCCGGCTGCGATTGGGTAGGCAGCCTCCCGGCTCAAGTCCCGGCTTTCCTTTTCCCACAGGCCGACGCCCCCCTGGCGGGGCGGCTTGGGATGGGCAGCCAGGATGGTATCGGTGGCCCTCTCCAGTCGTTCTCCCCGCAGCCAAGGCGGGCCGGGCAGGTCGTCCCACCAGGTGTGGAGATTAGTGAAGGGCAGGCGGGGATTGAGGGGATTCTCTATTTCGAAGCGATTGCCCCCTTCATCGTCCCGGGTGCCGACGTGGAGGGGCTGGTGGATGTCCGCTACCAGGTGAATCACCCAGGGCAGGGCATAGGTTCGTTCCACGGCCGGGACGGTCGGGTTGCGCAGGCGGCGGAGGAGCCGTTCCAGTTGCTGGTCCAGTTCCCCGTGCCGTTCTTTGCCCTCACCAATGATGTCCACGTAATGCCAGGACTTGTGGCGGGCCGTATCGGGCATGCCTGCGAAGGCCGGGGTCGGCGTCTCGCTGGCGTCGTCGTAGAAGCGCGGATCCTTGCGGATATCGTCCGGCCAGGTGGAAGCCTCGAGAAAGGCGGCGTATCCCGGTTCTTCTTTCGCCTTGGCAGTCCACTTTGGGTAATCGGGATGGCTTTCCAGCAGGGCGGCGACCTGTTGACGGGCGGCCGGGGACATCTGGCGCCAGGCGACGGCGGCTACCAGGCGGTGGCCGGCGGCGTTCCAGGCCCAGGCGGGAAAGGTGGCCGCAAGGGCCAGGAGGGCGATCAAAATGCGTTTCATGGCGGCATTATGCCCCGTGCGATAATGGCGTCCATGTCCCAGCGCCTGCCTTCCGACTCCCTCGCCTTCTCCCTTCTCAACGCCGCCCAGGTGGTGGCCGCCGTATTGGACGGTCAGAGCTTGGCCGACGGACTCCTGGCCCGGGTGCCGGCGGAAGCCCGGCCGGCGGTCCAGGACTTGGTCTACGGCAGCCTGCGCCAGTACGGCCGGGGAGATTTCTTCCTGGGCCGTTTGCTGGACAAGCCCTTGACCGTGCCGGTGGTTCACACGCTGCTGCTGGTCTCCCTCCATCGCCTGGAAACCCGGCCCGACAGCGCCCATACGGTGGTCGATCAGGCCGTGGGTGCCGCCGCCCATCTGGCGGGAGGCAGGTTGAAGGGCCTGGTTAATGCGGTCTTGCGCAATTTCCTGCGGCGCCAGGCGGAGTTCTCTGCGGCGTTCGAGAAGGACGAGGTGGCCGTCCATTGCCATCCGGACTGGTGGCTGCGTCACTTGCAGGATGCCTATCCCCAGGATTGGCCGGCCATCGTGGCTGCGGGTAACTCCCCTCCGCCCATGGCCCTGCGGGTGAATCGGCGCCGGGCGGATCGGAACGACTACGCCAACCGCCTGCAGGCCGCCGGCATCGAGGCCGCTCCTCGCGGGGAAAGCGGCCTCCTGCTGGCCAAGCCCGTACCGGTGGATCGCCTGCCGGATTTCGGCCTGGGGCTTGCCTCGGTCCAGGACCTGGGGGCCCAGCGGGCGGCGGAAATCCTCGATCCGGCCCCGGGCAGTCGGGTACTGGATGCCTGCGCCGCCCCCGGCGGCAAGACGGCCCATCTGCTGGAGCGGAGCGACCTGGACCTCCTGGCTCTCGATCTCAAGCCTTCCCGCTGTCGGCGCGTCGAGGAGAATCTTTCCCGCCTCGGTCTGACCGCACAGGTCCAGGCAGCAGACGCGTCCAAGGTCGATTCCTGGTGGAACGGGTGGCCTTTCGACGCCGTGCTGGCCGATGTGCCCTGTACCGCCAGCGGCGTGGTCCGGCGCCATCCCGATGCCAAATGGCTGCGCCGGGAGGAGGACATCGCCAGCTTTGCCCGGACCCAGGCGCGGCTCCTGGATGCCCTGTGGCGGGTCGTGAAGCCGGGGGGTAAACTGCTGTACGCGACCTGTTCGGTGTTCCCCGAGGAGAACACTCTCCAGGTCGATCGTTTTGTTTCCCGGCAGCCCCAAGCGCTGCGCCGCTGCGAAGAACAATTGCTGCCCAACGCCGAACACGATGGTTTCTATTACTGCCTGCTCGAAAAGCCGCTCTGATCCCTGGCGGGCCTGGATACTGCTCTTCGGCTTCCTCTGCGCCCTCACCGTGCGGGCTGCCGAGATCGAGGTGACCAACCCCGAGCTGACTGCGGTGGAGGATGGCTACGCTGTTTCCGCGGACTTCAATTTCGAGTTCAACCAGCGTCTGGAAGAGGCGGTCGCCAAGGGCGTCGTCCTTTATTTCGTCGTCGATTTCGAACTTAACAAACCCCGCTGGTACTGGCTGGATGAAAAGCTGGTCAGCCGCAGCCAGACCTATCGCCTGTCCTATCACGCCCTGACCCGGCAATACCGGCTGTCCACCGGCGCTCTCCACCAGTCCTTCGGGAGCCTGACCGAGGCCCTGCGCATGCTCTCGCGGCTGCGCCACTGGTTGGTGATCGAGAAGCCGACGGATAAGCCGGACAAGCTCCAGCCCAAGGCCGGGGAGACCTACCAGGCGGCCCTGCGCCTGCGCCTCGACGTGAACCAGCTTCCCAAGCCCTTCCAGATTTCCGCCCTGGGCAGCAAGGAATGGAACCTGTCTTCGGACTGGAAGACCTGGCAGGCCACTCTGCCGGCGCTTCCTCCTGCCGTGGAGGCCAAGTGAAGCGGGTTGTCGCCATCGGAGGAGCGCTGGCCGCCACGGTGGGCGCCATCATCTGGTTCCTGCTACTGTTGTCGACGGCGGCTAACGCCACCCTGTTCACCAGCCACTATTCCCTCCTGGTCTTTCTCAACGTCCTCCTGGCCGCCGCCATGGTCAGCCTGGTGGGCTGGCAGCTCCGTTCCCTGTGGCGGGACTACCGGGCCCAGGTATTCGGCGCCCGGCTGAAACTGCGCCTCATGATGATGTTCGGGGTGGTGGCCGTGCTGCCCGGCGCCCTGGTGTATGGCGTGTCGGTCCAGTTCGTCACCCGCTCCATCGAGAGCTGGTTCGACGTGCGGGTGGAGAAGGCCCTGGAATCCGGCCTGGCCCTCGGCCGCACCGCCCTGGATTCCATGCTCGCCGAACTGGCGGACAAGGGGCGCGGCATGGCCGTCGAGCTGTCCGACCTGCCGGAGCCCGGCCGCCGTTCGGCCCTGTTGCGGCTCCGGGAGCAGAGCGGCGTGGATTCGGCAGCCCTCTTTTCCGTCGGCGGCCAGCTCCTGGCCAGCGCCAGCGATGATTACGCCGGGGTGCTGCCTTCCCTGCCCACGTCTTCCCAGCTCAAGCAGGCCCGCAACAGCCGGGCGGTAACCTCCATCGACGGGGAAGGGGGCAAGCTGATGCTGCGGGTCCTGGTGCCGGTAGCCGCCCATGGCGTTTTCGACGAGCCCCGCATCCTGCAGCTCATCTATGGCGTTCCCCCGGCCCTGGCCCAGAACACCGAGGCCGTGGAAACGGTGCACCGGGATTACCAGGAACTGCAGTTGGCCCGCCAGGGGATCACCCGCATCTATGCCCTGACCCTGACCCTGACCGTCCTCCTCGCCCTGTTCGCCGCCTTCGCCCTGGCCTTCGTCCTGGCCCGGCGGCTGTCGGCGCCCCTGTCCATCCTGGCGGAGGGCACCCAGGCCGTGGCCCAGGGGGACTTCTCTCCCCGCCAGGCGGTCTATAGCCGGGACGAACTGGGGATGCTGACCCAGTCCTTCAGCCAGATGACCCGCCAGCTGGACGACGCCCGCCGGGAGACCGAGCGCCACCGGGCGGAACTGGAAGCGGCCCGGGGTTACCTGGAGTCCATCCTGGCCAACCTGTCCACCGGGGTACTGGTCTTCGACCGCCGCTACGCCCTGCGCACGGTCAACGAGGGCGCCCTCACCATCCTCGGGGACGATTTCGAGGGCCTGCTGGGGGTGCCGGTGGATCAATGGCCGCGCCAGACGGCTCTGGGCTCCTTCATCCGGGAGCATTTCGACGGTGTCGAAGAGGCTGAGTGGCAGGACCAACTGGAATTGGAGCGGGCCAACGGCATGCCCCAGGTTCTTCTGTTACGGGGCTCCCGCCTGCCGGAGGCGAGCAATGGCGGCCAGGTGGTGGTGTTCGACGACGTCACCCGCCTGATCGCTGCCCAACGCAGTGCCGCCTGGGGCGAGGTGGCCCGGCGCCTGGCCCACGAGATCAAGAATCCCCTGACGCCCATCCAGCTGTCGGCAGAACGCCTGCAGTTGAAGCTGGCCGACAAGCTGGGCAACGGCGACGCCGAGATGCTCCAGCGGGGAACCCAGACCATCATCAATCAGGTCCAGGCCATGAAGCGCATGGTGAACGACTTCCGGGACTATGCCCGGCTGCCGGCCCCGGCCCTGGCGCCCCTGGACCTCAATGGCTTGATCGGCGAGGTGCTGGGGCTGTACGAGACGTCGAAGGTCAACCTGCGGGTCCGCCTCGACCCGTCCATACCGCCGGTCCTGGGGGATGCGACCCAGATCCGGCAGATCATCCACAACCTGCTGCGCAACGCCGAGGACGCCCTGGAAGGGCGCGACGAGGGGTGCATCGAGGTGATGACGGAAGTTTCCGGCCGCTGTGCGCGGCTGGTGGTAGCGGACAACGGACCAGGTTTCCCGGCCGAGATGCTGCCGAAAGTATTTGAGCCCTATGTGACCACCAAGGCCAAAGGTACTGGCCTGGGCCTGCCCATCGTGAAGAAGATCATCGACGAGCATCAGGGTCACATCGAGATAAGCAATGCAACCGAGGGCGGCGCCCGGATCGATATCCGCCTGCCCCTGGTGAAGGAGGAAGGAGCCCAAAATGGCGATCATTCTGGTCGTTGACGACGAAGTCGGAATTCGCGAACTGCTGTCGGAAATCCTCATCGACGAGGGTTACGACGTGCGCCTGGCGGAAAACGCCGCCGCCGCCCGCCGGGTCCGGGGAGAATTGCGCCCCGACCTGGTGCTGCTGGACATCTGGATGCCCGACACGGACGGCATTTCGCTCCTCAAGGAGTGGCACGCCGCCGGCCAGCTCAACATGCCGGTGGTGATGATGTCCGGCCACGGCACCATCGACACGGCAGTGGAGGCGACCCGCTTCGGCGCCTTCGATTTCCTGGAAAAGCCCATCGCCCTGCAGAAGCTCCTGGCGACGGTGCACAAGGCCATGAAGCACGACAGCCCTCCCCAGCGCGCCCCCCTGACCCTGGAAGCCTTCGCCCGCTCACCCTTCATCAAGGAATTCAAGCGGCGCCTGGAACAGGCCGCCGCCAAGGCGCCGGTGCTGCTTCTGAAGGGGGCCACCGGCGGGGTGGCGGAAATCTGTGCCCGTACCCTGCAGCCTCCCCGGGCGCCTTGGGTGGACCTATCCACCGTTGCCAGCGCCCTGAGCCAGGAGATGCTGCAGAAGGCCGGGGGCGGGGTGCTCTTCGTTCCCGACCTGGTGACCCTGGGGAAGCTCCAGCAGATGAACCTGGCCTTCGCCCTGGAGCGTATCGACCGCCTCAACGTCCAGCTCATCGTCGCCAGCAGCCGGCCCCTTTCGGCACTGGCAGAGGCGGGTTGGGATTCCAAGCTCCTGACCCGGCTGGGTGAGGTCTGGATTTCCCTGCCGTCCCTGGCAGCCCATGCCGACGAGGTGCCGGATATCGCGGCCCTGCTGCTCACCCATTTCATCGAACGGGGCGAAGTCCCGGCCCGGCGCTTCTCCAGTGGTGCCCTCAATGCCCTGCGCAATCTGCCCTGGAAGAGCAATCCGGACGGCGCCTGGATGAATCTCTATACCCTGGTGAAGAACCTCGCCCTCACCACCCTGGAGGAGGAGATCGGCGCCGAAGATGTGGCCCGGCTGGCCCCCGAGGAAGAGCAGGCCCATCCCGAGGCCGGTTCCCTGGGGCCCCTGTTCGAGCAGCCCCTGCGGGAAGCCCGGGATGCCTTCGAGAAGCTCTACCTGGAATACCACCTGCGCCTGGAGGGGGGCAATATGACCCGCCTGGCGGAAAAATCCGGGCTTGAGCGCACCCATCTCTACCGCAAGCTCAAGCAACTGGGCGTGGCCCTGTCCAAGAAGGGCGAGGAATAGGGGTTCCGGAAAGGGGCGTAGGGGAGAAGGGCGGCATTCCGCCCCGGACCTTTGCGCTGTGTCAGTGACCGCATAGGCGGAAAGGCGGATAATCCTGCCTTTCCGATTGACACAGAGGCGGACCCCAACGTGACCCGACCCCGTAACGACACCTTCCTGCGGGCGCTCCTGAAGCAGCCCACCGAATACACCCCGCTGTGGCTCATGCGCCAGGCGGGCCGTTACCTGCCCGAGTACTGCGCCACCAGAAAGCGCGCCGGCAACTTCCTGAACCTGTGCAAGACCCCGTCGCTCGCCTGCGAAGTGACCATGCAGCCCCTGGCCCGCTACGACCTGGACGCGGCTATCCTCTTCTCCGACATCCTGACGGTGCCGGACGCCATGGGCCTCGGCCTCTACTTCGAAGAGGGCGAGGGCCCGAAATTCGAGCGGCCGCTGCGCGAGGAATGGGCCATCAACGACCTGACCGCCCCGGACCCCAACAATCATCTGCGCTACGTCATGGATGCCGTGGTGGAAATCCGCAAGGCCCTGGACAACTCCGTGCCCCTGATCGGTTTCTCCGGCAGCCCCTATACCCTGGCCTGCTACATGGTGGAAGGCGGCGGTTCCAGCGATTTCCGCCACATCAAGGCGATGCTCTACGATCGCCCGGACCTCCTGCACCGCATCCTGGCCGTGACCGCCGACGCGGTGACCGCCTACCTCAACGCCCAGATCGAATGCGGCGCCCAGGCCGTGATGATTTTCGACACCTGGGGTGGGTCCCTGTCGGCGGCCGCCTACCAGGAATTCTCCCTGGCCTACATGCAGCGCATCGTCCAGGGCCTCATCAAGGAGAAGGATGGGGAGCGCATTCCCTCCATCGTCTTCACCAAGAACGGCGGCCTGTGGCTGGAGAAGATCGCCGGCATCGGCTGCGATGCCGTTGGCCTGGACTGGACCATCGACATCGGCGAAGCCCGCCGCCGGGTGGGTGACAAGGTGGCCCTCCAGGGCAACCTCGATCCCAACGTGCTGTTCGCTTCCCCCGAGACGGTGGCCGCCGAAGCCCGCAAGGTGCTGGACAGCTTCGGTTCCGGCAATACTGGCCACGTCTTCAACCTGGGCCACGGTATTTCCCAATTCACCCCGCCGGAGAGCGTAACTGCCCTGGTGGAAGCCGTGCATTCCCACAGCCGGCAACTGCGTAAGTCGTAACGTTAAATGGCGGGGGCGGGCTGGACTTATACACAGCGCCGGGCCGCCCCGCCAGAAATCTGTTCCGAATAGGGCGGGTTTCACGTGGAACACCCAAGCCGCTGAAACGATGGCGGTTTTTCACGGGGTTCCTTCCTTGGAAATTTCGCGGAATTAGAGTGGGCCGAAGGGTTTCCGAAAATTCCCAACAGCAATCCACAAAGTTATCCACAGAATTCTCCACCCAAAAATTCGTGATCCCAGAATGGGTTGCATGAGTTTCCCGAGAATCGACAGGAACACCCTGCGCTAAATGCCGATCCTGCGCATCGCCCTCGATCTTCCCCTGCACCGCCTCTTCGACTACCGGTCGGAGGAGGCCACGGCTGCCGACGTGGGTCTGCGGGTACGGGTGCCCTTCGGCCGGGGAGAGCGCATCGGCGTCATCCGGGAAGTCCTCGATACGAGCGACTGGCCGGTGGAGCAGATCAAGCCCGCCATAGAAATCCTCCGGGACGTGGCGCCCCTGCCCGAAGATTTCTTCCGCCTGTGCGAATTCGCCAGCGGCTACTACCAGGCGCCCCTGGGAGAGGTCATCCTCCAGGCCCTGCCGGGTGGATTGAAGCGCCTGGCGGCACCGGAACGCCGCTCCGGCCGCAAGGCAGCGGCGGTGGAAGCCGTGCCGGCCCCCGAACTGACGGGCGAACAGGCCGCCGCCATCGACGCTGTGCGGTTGGGGGAGGGCTTTGCCGCCCATCTTCTCTACGGGGTTACCGGCAGCGGGAAGACCGAGGTCTATCTGCGTCTCATCGAGCGGGCGCTGGAGAAGGGCGGCCAGGTGCTGCTCCTGGTCCCCGAAATCAATCTCACCCCCCAGCTGGAAACCCGGGTGCGCAGCCGTTTTCCCGGCACCGAAGTGGTGGCCTTGCACAGCGAGTTAGCGGAGGCCGCCCGGGAGCGCAACTGGCGATCGGCCTTTGCCGGCCAGGCCCGCATCGTCCTCGGGACGCGGCTGGCCATCTTCACGCCCATGCCGCACCTCGCCCTCATCGTGGTGGACGAGGAGCACGATCCGTCCTTCAAGCAGCAGGACGGCATGCGCTATTCGGCCCGGGATGTCGCGGTATTCCGTGCCCGGGACCTGGGCATTCCGGTACTCCTCGGCTCGGCCACGCCGTCCCTGGAAACCTGGGCCAATGCCAGGTCGG
>JBLNBI010000017.1:0-6441 GCA_050259815.1 Actinomycetota bacterium
TCGCCACCACCGGGAAGGCCGCGTCCAAGCTGGCCCTCAAGGCGGCCATCGGCAAGCGGGGAAAGCTCGACCTCGCCGGCACCTTGGCGCCCCAGCCTTTGCAGGCCCGCTTCAAGCTGGACCTCCAGCGGGTGGACCTGGTGCCCCTCCAGCCCTATTTCCAGGACAAGCTCAACGTCACCATTACCAAGGGCGCCGCTTCGGCCCGGGGCACCGTTGCCGCCAACCAGGCCCGGGGCGGGGAAATCAGCGCCAGCTACCGGGGCGACGCCAACCTGAGCGACGTCGCCATGATCGACAACCCCACCGCCTCCGATCTCCTGAAGTGGAAGTCGCTGTACTTCTCCGGCATCGAGTTCGACCTCCTTCCCCTCAAGGTGGCCATCGGCGGCATCTCCCTCAGCGATTTCTACTCCCGGGTGATCCTCTCTCCCGAAGGCAAGCTGAACCTGGCGCAGATCGTCGCCGACACCGGCACGCCGGCTGCACCTGCCGACAAGCCCGCTGCACAGCCCCCCAGCGTCAAGATCGGCAAGGTCACGCTGCAGGGCGGCAATGTTCGCTTCACCGACAACTTCATCAAGCCCAATTACACCGCCAACATGGTCAATATCGGCGGCGCGGTTTCCGGACTTTCCTCGGAGGCAGGAACCACTGCCGACGTGGATTTGCGGGGCGATCTCAACAATGCGCCGCTGCAGATCGCCGGGAAGGTCAATCCCCTGGCCAGCGAAATCCAACTGGACTTGAAGGCCGGGGTGCGGGGCATGGAACTGGCCCCCCTCTCCCCCTACTCGGGCAAATACGCCGGCTATGCCATCGAGAAGGGCAAGCTGACGGTGGATGTCCGCTACTTCATCGAGAACCGCAAGCTCCAGGCGGAAAACCATCTCTTTCTCGACCAGCTCACCTTCGGCGACCGGGTGGAAAGCCCCGATGCCACCAAGATGCCGGTCATGCTGGCCGTCGCCCTCCTCAAGAACCGGCGGGGCGAGATCGACATCAACCTGCCCGTCAGCGGCTCCCTGGACGATCCCCAATTCAGCGTCGGCGGCATCGTGGTGCAGGTCATCGTCAATCTGGTGGTGAAGGCGGTCACCTCGCCCTTTGCCCTCCTCGGTTCCATGTTCGGCGGGGGCGAGGACCTGGCCTATGTGGAGTTCGAGCCGGGCCGCGCCGACATCGGACCGGCGGCGGAGACCAAGCTCAAGGCCCTGGCCAAGGCCCTGGACGATCGCCCGGCCCTCAAGATCGACATCGCCGGGCGCATCGACCCGGCCACCGACGCCGAAGGCATGCGCCGCGTCCAGATGGAGCGCAAGGTGAAGGCCCAGAAGCTCCGTGAAACCGTCAAGAAGGGCGAGGACGCCGGCTCCGTGGCCGAGGTGGCGGTCTCCCCGGAGGAGTATCCCAAGTACCTGAAGCAGGCCTACAAGGACGAGAAATTCGCCAAGCCCCGCAACCTCATCGGTTTCGCCAAGGACCTGCCGCCGGAGGAGATGGAGAAGCTGATGCTCGCCAACGCCCAGGTGGGCAACGAAGACCTCCGCGCCCTGGCCGACCAGCGGGCCCTGGCCATCAAGGAGTGGATACTGAAGAAGGGCGGCATTCCCGCCGAGCGGGTCTTCATCGTAGCCTCCAGGCTGTCGGCAGAGGAGATCAAGGACAAGGGCAAGGCCAGCAGAGTCGACCTGTCCTTGAAATGAAGCGCCCTCCCGGAAAGTGGACAAAAAAACCCCGCCTCGCAGGCGGGGAAACCCTTGGGGTTGGGAGGTTTTCTAGAGGCCGCTGATGGTAGTGGGCGAGGAACCCAGCCGGTCCACCCGACCATCCTGCCGAATGACCGTCACCACCAGCTGGCGGACATTTCCGAATTCGATATCGTGGGCCAGCGCCCGCAGCTGGGCCGCAAGTTCGGGGTCCCCACGGACGGGGCGCTTGCCGGGCAAGACAAAGGGAATGACGGTCATGGCTGCCTCCTGTCCTGTAGAGCGGCCAACAGTCCAGGCCGCGGGATCGGGCGCTGGGGATCACGCCCTTCGCTATTCATAACGCATAGAGCATGCCATCACCGGGAGTTTCCCCGCCGCAAATATGCCAAATGCCTCGGCAGGCCGCACTGGTTCTGGGTTTCGGGGTGATAGCAATTTTAAGAACCGAATGAGTCCATTTCCCAATAACAGCGAAAGATATTTCCAATTACGGGAATTGCCGGCCGCCATTCTCATTTATGAAACAGCCGGTTCCCTAGGGTAAGCTCCGGGCTTTGCCTCAATAGGATTTACGAGCCATGCCCATTCAACGATTCGGTACGACCCGCCGTTACTCCGACGCGGTGGTCCATAACGGCACCGCCTACATCGTCGAAGTGCCCTCCAACCTCGATGGGGACATCACCGCCCAGACGGAAAACATGCTGGCCAGTGTGGAGCGCCTGTTGATACAGGTGGGAAGCGATAAATTGAGGCTGCTCCAGGCCACCATTTATCTGGCGGACATGACAGACTACGATGCCATGAACCAGGTCTGGGACGCCTGGGTTCCGGAAGGAACGGCCCCTGTCAGGGCCTGCGTCCAGGCGAAGCTCGCCAATCCCGGATTCAGGGTCGAAATCGCCCTCACCGCGGCGGCCTGAGAAACAGGAGTGTAGAAACGGGGGGCTATCCGGGCTCCCGGCCCCCGGGGAGCTACTTCAGCTTTTCCCCGTCGATGTCCCCGCTGGCAACGAGGGCGGCAACCGCGGCATTGAGCTCCCGAAGACTGGCCTCCAGGACCGCCCGATTGGTGTTTATGCCATCCACCGTCCTGGCATCGAAGCCACGGGTCACAATCTTCCCAATGGCTTCCTGGGCCTCCCCAAAGCAGTCCACCAGGGACGAGAGGCGCTCCGCCTGCCCCAGGTCGATCCTGGGGAACAGCAGAATGGGTTCGTTTCCGGCCATTTTTGTTTTTTTCCGCTTCGCTCCTTTGAAGACGTCATTATTGCACCGGCCCGGAACTTTGATTAGCGGATCAGTCGTCCTTCCGGCCCGACGACAGCGATCTCGACGAATTTCGATGCCCGAGCCCCCTTGGCGATATTCAGTTCCAAGCCCCCCGAATCCACCCGTCCGCCGTCGGCGATAGCCTGCTGGATGCTGGCCCGGGACAGATCCTTGCTCCTGCGTAGGAGCTGGACCATGGCCTTGGCCGCGACGAAGCCCTCCAGGGTAGCCTGGGACACCGGCTCATCGGCGTAGCGGTCCATGAGTTTGCGGTGCTCCCGGGAGATGTCGATCATCGCAAGGGGATTGGGCACCACCTGGGAAACCACGAGCCCCCGAGCAATACCCGGCCCCACCACCGAGACCAGGGTACGGACATTGACCACCGACGTCGCCCCCAGGAAGGCACCGGGGTCCTTGGCCCGATAGAGCCGGAGGAATTGGGAAGCCGCCAGGGTGTCGGCCAAGACGATCACCGCCTGGGGCCGTCCCTTGGCGATGGCCTCGGCGGCCTTCGCCAGCCCGTCGCCGCCGGCAGCCAGGTTAGCCCGGGAAACGAGCTTCGCCGAATTGGCAACGAGTTCGGCCTCGACCACGGCCAAAGTGTCCTTCCCGTAATTCCCCGCAATGGCGAGGCCAAAGGTACGGAAACCCAGGGTCGTCAGGTTGGCGACCAGCGCCCGCACTTCGGCATTCACGTCGGCCCGCAGGTGGAAGACATTCTCGTGGATTCCCGCCGAGGTACTGCTGGCGATGGGGGCGAAGAGAGGCACGCCCGAAGCGCGGACCGCCGGGTCCTGGGCCACGGCCGACACCGACTGGTCGCCGGTGAAGCCGAACAGCACCTGGGCGCCCTCCTTTACGAAGCCCTGGGCAAGGGCCAGGCTCTTGGCGCTGGACGCGGCCGAATCCCCTTGCCGATAGACGATGCGGCTGCCGTTGATGCCGCCGGTGGCGTTGATGTGGTCGAAGTAGACCTTGGCACCGAGGCTGAAGTCCCGGCTGAAATCCGCGTCGGGCCCGCTGAAATCCGCAGCCTGGGCGACGACGATGTTGCCGCGGGTCTCGTTACCCTCCACCCCACCGGCCACCCCCAGGAGCAGGGCAAGGCAAGCGGCGGCGGCCTGCAAATGCGTGCGAAGACGGTAAGTCATGGTTTCCATCCCGATTCCGTATGCGAGGCCGCGAAGCTTAGCCATCCCGTATTGCGCGGGAATGACGTCTGTGTTTCAGGACGACGGACGCTCCGAGGCTGTCACCGGGACGTCATCGAAGCTTCATAAAATCCGCCGCGAAATCGCCACCATTGCCCCTCCCCGAGAAACCGCCATGTCCCTTGCCGCCGTTGTCGAACTCATCAACAAGCAGAAACTGGTGGAGGGCATGATCCATGGCCAGAGCATGCCCCGGCAGGCCATCGTCGAAACCCTGGTCCACCGCCAGCATATGGCCGAATTGGAGAGCCTGATGGCGAAGCTCCCGGCCGGGGAAATCGGCGGCATTCTCGAAGCCCTCAACAGCGACGACGCCAAGCTGCTATGGCAGCGCATCCCCAAGGAACGGGAAAACGACATCCTCTGGGAAGTCTCGGACACTCTCCGGGAACAACTCACCGGCAGCCGGGAACCCGGATTTTCCGAAAGCCAGATGAATGCCTTCGAACTGGTGGATGGCCGCCTGCGCCAGGTTGCCATCACCTGCCGGAAGGACCTGGAAGGCATCCGCCCCGTCTGGGTGGACTTGCTCAATTGCTCCAAGGCGGAACGGGCCTATATCGGCGAACAATTCGCCCTGGAACTGCCCGACCCCGGGGAAACTACGGACCTGGAAGTGAGTTCGCGCTTCCATGTGGAAGAAAACGGGGCTATCTGCCTCAACTCCAACTTCCTGCTGGACCGGGACGACACCTCCCGCAGCGTGCCGATGGCCTTCATTCTCCACAATGGCATTCTCTTCTCCGTCCGCAACGAGGAGCTGCCCGTCTTCCGGCTCCAGCGCCTCCGCGCCCGCACCCAGCCCGGCTACGTCTCCGACTGCTACGACCTGCTCCTCGACCTCCTCGGCGCCGACGTGGAGTACTCCGCCGACGCCCTGGAGAACATCTACGGCACCCTCGGCCAGATCGGCCGCCAGGTGCTGAGCGAGGCCATGAGCGACCAGGAGGCGGCCGCCATCCTGGCAAACATCGCGGAAGAGGAGGACCTGAACGGACGCATCCGGGGCAACATCCTCGATACCCAGCGGGCCCTGTCCTTCGTGATGCGCTGCAAGATCCTGTCCCAGGGCCAGTTGGAGGACACGAAACAGATCCTGCGCAATATCGAGTCCCTCAACAGCCACACCGCCTTCCTGTTCGACAAGATCAACTTCCTGATGGATGCCACCATCGGCTTCATCAACATCAATCAGAACAAGCGGGTGAACCAGTTGACGGTCTTCAGCGTGGTGTTCATGCCCATCAACATCCTGGCGGGCATCGGCGGCATGTCGGAATTTTCCATGATGACCCAAGGTATTCCGTGGCAGGTTTCCTACAGCGCCTTTGTGGCGGTCATGGGCCTGGTTGGCTGGGGCACCTACGTGGCCCTGAAGCATTTCGAGGCCCGGAAGATGAAGCAGTCGGCGAAGGGGAAACCTGGCGGAAAATCATAGCCCCTGCACCGCCTGTTGAGCGGACCGATCATATTTCCGCGATCTCCTGTGGCCAGCTTGGCGCGCACTGCTTCCTGACGTTGCAGCCGGCTCCCGATCGGTGTCATGCGCAGGTAACAACCGAGTGCCAATATTGCGTATCTGATGCTGCGTTCGTTTTTCCGCCCGGCGGAAACAGACTGCGGCACGGTCATAAAGGCGCGGGCAGACAATATTACATAGCCTCGCCATGCCGAACCCAAATGGAGAAACAGGTATGGATATCACCTTGATCGACGGCGACAGCAACGGCCGCATGGTCATTGCCGGACAAGTAACCAAGGAACACTCGGCCATGCTGGAAGCGGGGATCATTTACGCCATGCGGCGCTATTCCCGTTTACAGGTCGACCTCTCCGGCGTTGCCGAAATCGACCGGAACGGCATCCGCCTGCTTCAGTTGATGCAGAACCTGGGCGGAGAAGCCGTGGATATCGTTGCGACCTCCCCGGTTGTGGAAGGCATTTCCGCCAACGACCGCAGCTTCCGGTTTCAAACGGCGCAATTCCACTAAACACTGCCGGACGGGCAGCCCGGCAAGACGGCTGGCTGCCTATCGGCGCTGACAAGCCTCGCCGGGCGCCCCGTCCCGGCATTGGTACGGAGCATTGACGAAGCCCCGGGAAGAGATTCGGGCGGTTTCCGCCTGATTACTGGAGGAAAGCCCCTGGGCGACCGCCGAATCATAGGCATACAAGCTCCCTACAATGGCGGCCACCGCCATCACGACAACCCAGAAGTGGGCAATCTCCCTATGGACGATATG
>JBLNBI010000018.1:0-3817 GCA_050259815.1 Actinomycetota bacterium
AGCACCACCGCCAGGACGGCGGCGAAGACGCCGACGTTGGCGAGGTTCGGCCGCCAGGCGGAAAGGGTCGGGCCCAGGCTGGGGGCTTCCCCCCGTTCCAGTCGGCGGCTGACGTCGTAAATGCCCATGGCGAGGAAGGGGCCCAGGAGCAGGAAACCGGTGGTCAGGCCGGCGAACAGGGCGTAGGCCCGCTGGAAGACCGTTTCCATCAGCCAGCCGGCGGCGGCGAAGCAGGTGCCGTAGAAGAAGCTGATGCCCCCCGCCTGGCGCAGATCGGCCAGGCCGGCGGCCAGCCAGCGCCAGGGGGCCTGGAGGGGGATGGTGCGGATGCGGGGGAAGTCGCCGGCGGATTCGGCGGCGGGAGGCTTGAGGGTATCGCCCATGGGGCACCTGCCTTTCGAGTTGGAATTTGCGAATTCGACAACCCGAAGGACGGGAAGGTTTGGCGGGCTAGATACCTTCCAATATGAGTTCCGCCTGGAGGGAAGCCAGCTGCTCCACCAGCTCATCCCGCAGCCGGATCATTTCCTCGTAGCGCCGCTCCGCTTCCTCCCGATGACCCTTGGTGCACAGGTCCACCATCTGGTGCCCGAGGCGATGGATGCTGTCGTGGAGCTTCCCGACTGCCCGGAAGGATTCGAACTGGCCGAAACGCTTCTTCCCGGGGCCTTCGTACCACTTGCCGAAGTGGCACCGACGGGCATCCTGGATGGGAAGGGATGAGATCGCCGCCTCGCCGTGGAGCCAGGCGCCCATCTGCCTGACCCAGGCCCGGTGCTCCAGTTCGGCCATGAAAAGGGGAATGTCTTCCCGGGGAATCCGGCTCACCGGCAGGGACCAGTTGGGGTCCGGGACGAAGGACGCCAGCCAGCCGGGCACCTCCTCGGCCGGCATCGGGCGGGCGATTCCGTAGCCCTGGCCGACGCTGCAGCCCAGGTGGAGGAGCAGCATGCCGATCTCGATGCTTTCAACGCCTTCAGCCACCAATTTGCGGTTGAAGGCCCGGGTGAGTCCCACGACGCTTTCCACGATGGCCAGGTCCTCGGTGTCCCCGAGCACCGACTGGACGAACACCTGGTCGATCTTCAGGGTATCCACCGGCAGCCGCCGGAAGCAGGCCAGGGACGAATGGCCGGTGCCGAAATCGTCCAGGGCGATATCCACCCCCATCTCATGGCAGCGGCGGAAGACGGCAATGGCCGCTTCCAGGTCCGTCATGGCGGCGGTTTCCAGGACTTCCAGCTCCAGGGCGTTGGCTTCCAGCCCGGGGTGGGCGGCGAGGAGGGCCGCCAGTTCGTCGGCGAAGCCGGGGGACAGCAGGTGGCCGGAAGAGATGTTGAGGTTGAGGCGCTGCTGTATCCCCAGTCGGCGCCAATCGGAGAGCTGGCGCAGGCCCACCGCCAGCACCCAGCGTCCCAGTTCCGCTTCCAGTTCCGTGCCTTCGGCCGACGGCAGGAAATCCGCTGGCAGCAGCAGGCCCCGCTCCGGGTGCTGCCAGCGAATCAGGCCTTCGAAGCGCAGCACCTTGCCCCGGCGCATGTCGACGATGGGCTGGTAGTGGAGCCGCAGTTCGCCCTTCTCCATGGCCTGCTGGAGCCGGCCGACGGCTTCCTGGCGGTCCCGGGCCCGCAGGTTGGAGGCGGAGTCGAAGAACAGGTGGCGATTCTTCCCTGCCTGCTTGGCCTGGTACATGGCCTGATCGGCATGGCGCAGCAGGGTATCCGAGTCGACCCCGTCATCCGGGAAGAGGGTGATGCCCAGGCTGCCGGAGATGGCGCGTTCGCATCCCTTGATGTGCACCGGCGCGGCGATGGTCCGCAGGATGCGGACGGCGGCCCGCTCGCACTCTTCCCGGTTGGCCACGTCGATGAGAAGGATCACGAACTCGTCGCCCCCCAGGCGGGCCACGGTGTCGCCGGCCCGGACCGCTTCGGAGAGCCGTTGCCCCACCTCGATGAGGAGGGCGTCCCCGGCATCGTGGCCCAGTTCGTCATTGATGGCCTTGAAGCCGTCCAGGTCCAGGTAGCAGACCGCCACCGCGGCGCCGCTGCGCTTGGACTGGGCCAGGGCCTGGGTCATGCGGTCCGAGAGGAGGGCGCGGTTGGGCAGGTGGGTCAGGGCGTCGTAATGGGCGAGGCGCTCCAATTCCGCCTGATGGCGTTTGAGGAGGCTGATATCCGAGAAGGTGCCGATGTAGCGGGTGACCTGTCCCTTGTCGTCCGTCACGCTGGAGATGGTCAGGCGTTCGGCATAGCTGCCGCCGTCCTTGCGCCGGTTCCAGACTTCGCCGTGCCAGTGGCCCTGCCGCTGGATGGTGTGCCACATCATCCGGTAGAACTCGGCATCCTGGCGCCCGGAGTTCAGGATATGGGGCGTCTGGCCCACCACTTCGTCCCGGCCGTAGCCGGTGATTTCGGTGAAGGTGGGGTTCACATCCACGATCTTCCGGTCGGCATCGCAGATCATGATGCCCTCGTGGGCGTGGGCGAAGACGCTGGCAGCCAGGCGCAGCTGGGATTCGGACTGCTCCCGTTCGATGGCGGAGCCGACCCAGCGGGCCAGGAGGCTGACGAATTCCCGGTCGCCGTCGTCGAAATCCCGATGGTAGGGTTTGGGGGAACTGAAATTGACCGTGCCGAAGATCTTGCCGCCCACCTGGATCGGCGCGCCGACGTAGGCTTCCAGCTGGAAGTTCTGGTAGCAGGGGTGGCTTCGGTAGGGAGAATGCCCCATGTCGGAAATGGCGACGCACTCGCCATGTTCCAGGGTGATCTGGCAATAGGTGTTGGCCATGGGGAACACCTGGCCGTCCTCGATGGTGTCCGGCGGCGACACGTGGGCGACGACCTCGTAGTCGTTGCCCCTCACATGGCTGACGATGCCGAACTCCAGGCCCAGGTGGGCGTTGCCGATGGCCAGGGCGGATTGAAGCTGCTCGGCCAGGGGCAGGTGGGAAAATGCGGCGATCTCGTTCAAGTGTGCCAGGCCTTCCCGCTGGCGCCGCTCGTTTGCTTCGATGCGCTTCCTTTCGGTGGCGTCCTCGAGGATCACGATACCGCCCAGGATCTCCCCCTTGGGGGTCATGATCGGGGCGCAGCGCAGGGAGATGAACAGCCGCGCATGGCCGTAGCTGGTGACGTAGGGGCCTTCGTAATGGGTGATCTGGCCGGCCAGCGCGTGGCGCATCGGTCCCACCACCGACCGGTCCTCGAGCTTGCTGCAGTCCAGCCCGACCATGTGGCCCCTGGGCACGTGCATGATGTCCTCGAAGCGGTCGTTGGCGTAGGTGACTACCAGGTTGGGGTCGTAGTGGAGGATGCCCACAGGGGAGTTCTGGAGCAGGAGCCGGTAGCGTTCCTCGCTCTGGCGCAACTGGGCTTCGCCGCTGATGAGGGCCTGTTGCTGGTGCTTCTTGTCGCCGATGTCCCGGGACGAGGCGAAGAGGTAGCGCTTTCCGTCCATCTCGAAGCCCGCGGCATTGACCTCCACGTCGATCAGGGTACCGTCCTTGCAGCGGTGATAGGTCTCGAAGGCCGTGGAGGTTTCCAGGCGCAGCCAGCCCGGGAAGACCTCATCCCGCAAGGTGGCCTCGGACCAGCCCGCCTCCCAGCCGGTGATATTCATGCCGATGACCTCGTCCCGGCCGTAGCCCAGCATGGCGCAGAATTCGTCGCTGGCCTGGAGGAGGTTGCCCTGGTCGTCCAGGATCTGGATGCCGTCGCTGGCGTGGTGCAGATAGAGCCGGTTCCGGGCGCTTTCCCGGGCCATCCTGGCTTGCAGGTGGAGGACGAGCCAGCCGGAAAGGAACGACAGGACG
>JBLNBI010000019.1:0-4614 GCA_050259815.1 Actinomycetota bacterium
ATCCATGCCAGCGCCCGCAAGTATCGCACCCGTCCCGAGGAACTGCCGGAACTCCTGGCCGGCTGGCAAGCCCGCCTGGCGGAATTGAATGAAACCGCCGACCTCGCCGCCCTGGAGGCGAAGGTTCAGTCGTTACATAAAAGCTTCATGGCCAAGGCCAAGGCGCTGTCCGACGGACGGCGCAAGGCCAGTGGCGCCCTTGGCAAGAAGGTGACCGAATTGATGCGCCAGCTCGCCCTCGCTACCGGCAGTTTCGAGGTGGCGCTGGTGCCCGTGGAGGGCGGGGCAGCCTATGGCCTCGAACAGGTGGAATTCCGCGTCGCCGGGCTGGCCGGCAGCGAGGCCAGGCCTTTGGCCAAGGTGGTTTCCGGGGGCGAACTGTCACGCATCAGCCTGGCGATCCAGGTGGTGACGTCCCGTTCCGCCAGTGTCCCGACCCTGATCTTCGACGAGGTGGACGTGGGTATCGGCGGTGGCGTGGCGGAAATAGTCGGGCGCCTGCTCCACGAACTCGGGCAGGAACGGCAGGTCTTGTGCGTCACCCACCTGCCCCAGGTAGCGGCTCGGGCCGACTGGCAGTGGCGGGTGAGCAAGGCCACCATCGCCGGTGCCACCCTGAGCCGGATCGAAGCCCTCGATGGTGAGGGAAGGGTGGGGGAGATCGCCCGTATGCTCGGTGGCGTTGAGATCACCGAGCTGACCCGGCAGCACGCCCGGGAATTGCTCGGCGCTAGCTGATTTTCCCTGGGAAAACATTCCTTTGGGCGCTATATTGATGACATGGGGTAGTTGGTTTCCATGTCATCAAAATGGTTGCTAGCGTAAGCGGATCAAAGAGCCTGGGTTTCGAGAACCTGATGCTGTCCGGCTACAGGAAGCAGCTTCAGGAGGGGGCGGCTGCCCTGCGGGAAGGCGGGGCCAAGGGCTCCAGCGCCGGCTCCAGTTCCGGTACCAAGGCGAAGGCGGGCACGGGGGGCGTCAATGCGGTGTCTCCCGAGGTTCAGCGTCAGATCGATCAGCTGAAGGCGGCGGATCGCAAGGTGCGAGCCCACGAGCAAGCCCATATTGCCGCGGGCGGTGATCTCGTGCGGGGCGGTGCCAGTTTCAGCTATGAAACCGGTCCGGATCAGAAACGCTATGCCGTGGCCGGTGAAGTTTCCATCGATGCATCGAAGGAGAGAACGCCGGAAGCGACCATTCCCAAGGCGCAGCACATCCAGCAGACTGCTTTGGCACCCTCAGACCCGTCGGCCCAGGATCGCCAAGTGGCTGCCGTTGCGGCACAGATGGAGATGCAGGCCCGCCTGGAAGTCGCCATGCAGGCAGCGGAAGAGCGGGAGCGGGCGGAAAGTGATCGGGCCAGCCGAGCCATCGGCGCTTATCAGGCGGCGGCGGGCGTAGAAAAATCGGCCGGTTTCGCGGCTACGGCCTGAACCTTTCGACTCTCAGATTTCTTCGTCGGATTTCCTGCCGTCGGCTTGCCGGTGCGGGCAGTTGGGCTTGTTGCAGCCAGCGTACAGGTAAAGGGCGTGATCCTGGATAGTGAACCCGCGTTCAGCCGCGATCTGGTTCTGCCGACGTTCGATTTCCGGGTCGTAGAACTCTTCCACCCGGCCGCAATCCACGCATACCAGGTGGTCATGGTGCTTGCCCCGGTTGATCTCGAAAACGGCCTTGCCGGATTCGAAAAAGTGGCGCTCCAGCAGTCCTGCCTGCTCGAACTGGGTCAGCACCCGGTAAACGGTGGCCAGGCCGATGTCCATGCCTTCGGTGAGGAGGGCGCGGTAGACATCTTCCGCGGTCAGGTGACGTACATCGCTTTTCTCGAAGAGGTCGAGGATTTTCAGGCGAGGGAACGTCGCCTTGAGACCCATGTTCTTCAGACTCTGGGGGTCGCTCATCTCTATATGTTTCCGACGGTGGTACCGGCGAAGCCGGTGGTGTTTTCGGGTTATGATATAACGCTCTACACCTGTTTGCGAAATTCCTGGTATTCCTGCATGTCCCTTCACAGAACTTTTCTGGCCGTTTCGGCGTGTGTTGTTTTCTCCGCCTGTTCCTACGTGCCGCGCATCGTCACGGAGTACCGGATCGACGTACAACAGGGCAATGTCCTGACCCAGGATATGGTCGCCCAGCTCAAGCCCGGGCAGACCAAGGATCAGGTTCGATTCATTCTCGGCACGCCGATGTTGGCCGATGTCTTCCATGCCCAGCGCTGGGATTACGTGTATCGCCTTCAAAATGGACGTACCAATGCGGTTGACACCCGCAAGCTCTCGGTCTTCTTCGATAAGGAAGGCCGGCTTGAGCGCGTGGCTGGGGATGTGGATCCGGGGCAGGTCAGCGACCTGGCCGGGCCGGTGGCCAAGACCCAGGTGATCGACCTTGGCAGTCTGCCGCCGGACGCGGACGGCAAGCTGCCGCCGCCGGAAGAGAAAGGCTTCTTCGGCACCGTACTCGAAAAAATAGGATTTTAAGATGACCCAATTGCAGCAGCCGGTGCGTATCGGCATCGTCGGGGCGGGCGGCCGTATGGGCCGCATGCTTATTGAAGCGACTCTCAAGGACGAGCGGGCCCAGTTGGCGGCTGTCTTCGATCTGCCGGGCAGTGCGGCTATCGGTAAGACCGCTGGCGAGTTGGTGGGGCTTCCCAGCGACGTCCGGGTGACGGACGATCTCGCCGCCGGGCTCGAGCAGTGCGACTGCCTCATAGATTTCACCCGTCCCCAGGGTACTTTGGGCCATCTGGAACTGTGCCGCCAGAAGAAGGTGGCGATGGTGATCGGTACCACCGGTTTCGAGGCCGACGGCAAGGCCAGGATCGCCGAGGCGGCGAAGGAAATTCCCATCGTGTTTGCGCCGAACATGGCGGTGGGTGTCAATCTGGTGTTCAAGCTCCTGGATACGGCTGCCCGCATCCTCAATCAGGGGTACGACATTGAAGTGGTCGAGGCCCATCACCGCATGAAGATCGATGCTCCTTCGGGAACCGCCCTGCGCATGGGGGAGGTGGTGGCTGATGCCCTGGGGCGCGACCTGAAGGATTGCGCGGTATATGGCCGCGAAGGCGTCACCGGTGAGCGGGATCCTTCCACCATCGGTTTTGCGACCGTGCGGGGTGGCGACATCGTGGGCGACCATACCGTCATGTTCTGCGGAATCGGCGAGCGGGTGGAGGTTAGCCACAAGGCCAGCAGCCGGATGCCCTATGCCCTCGGCAGCCTGCGGGCGGCCCGGTTCCTGGCCGGAAAGGCGAATGGCCTGTTCGATATGCAGGATGTGTTGGGGCTGCGCTAAAACGCTCCGGAAGGCTCCATTCCAGCAGGGTTTTCGGGGTGTTGGTGCCCTGCCGGTTTGCCGGGGGTGGGGTGTTTCGGGTATAATTTGAAAGTTTGAATCATGCGAGCGGGGAGCTTTGTGTCTCCCCGCTTGGCGTATCTAAAAGACTATATCCAGGAGAGCAGGTCGTGTCGTTACTGCCCGCATTTTCACCCGCCATATTAGCCCTCGCCGACGGAACCATTTTCAAGGGGCAATCCATCGGGGCAGACGGGGTGACCAGCGGCGAGGTGGTTTTCAATACCGCCATGTCGGGTTACCAGGAAATCCTGACGGATCCTTCCTACTGCCGCCAGATCGTCACGCTGACCTATCCCCACATCGGCAACGTCGGTTGCAACGCCGAGGATTTCGAATCCGGCGCCAATTACGCTGCTGGTCTGGTCATCCGTGATCTGCCGCCTCGGGCTTCCAGCTGGCGCCAGCAGGACACCCTGTCCGATTACCTCAAGAAGCATGGCATCGTTGCCATTTCCGGCATCGATACCCGCAAGCTCACCCGCATCCTGCGGGAGAAGGGCGCCCAGGCTGGCTGCATCCTGGCTGGCGAGGTCGATGAGTCCAAGGCGCTGGCCATGGCCCGTGCCTTCCCGGGGCTGTCCGGTATGGACCTGGCCAAGGTCGTGAGCGTCAAGGACTCCTATTCCTGGAGTGACGGGGAGTGGACCCTGAAGGGCTATGTACAAGGTGCCGAGCCCCGTTTCAATGTGGTGGCCTACGATTTCGGCGTCAAGACGAATATTCTGCGCATGCTGGCCTCCCGCGGCTGCAAGCTGACCGTGGTGCCGGCCCAGACGCCGGCCGCCGATGTGCTGGCCATGAAGCCGGACGGCGTCTTCCTGTCCAACGGCCCCGGCGATCCGGAGCCTTGCGACTACGCCATTGCCGCCATCCGGGAATTCCTGGAAAAGGGCATTCCGACCTTCGGCATCTGCCTTGGCCACCAATTGCTGGGCCTGGCTTCCGGCGCCAAGACCGTCAAGATGAAGTTCGGCCATCACGGTGCCAACCATCCGGTCAAGGACGTGGATACCGGCCAAGTGCTGATCACCAGCCAGAACCACGGTTTCGCCGTCGATCCGGAGACTCTGCCCGCCAATCTGCGGGCGACCCATGTCTCCCTGTTCGACGGATCGCTCCAGGGCATCGCCCGCACCGACGTGCCGGCCTTCTCCTTCCAGGGGCACCCGGAAGCGAGCCCCGGTCCCCACGACGTGGCCTACCTGTTCGACCGTTTCATCGACACCATGGAGCGCGGCATGACCGCGCTGC
>JBLNBI010000020.1:0-3153 GCA_050259815.1 Actinomycetota bacterium
TCGAGCGGGATTTCGTGGCGCAGCCAGGCGGAGGCCACTTCCCAACCGTAGCGCCGATAGAACGACTGCTTGAAGGGGTACAGGCTGGAGAGCGGCACGCCCTTCTCCTTCTCCTCGTGAAGCAGCCGCAGCAGCAACTCGCCCACGTTTCCTTCCCGGCGGTACTCGGGCAGGGAAACGACGCTGCCGACACCGCCCATGGCCAGCTTGGCCCCCTCTATGTATATCTCGAGCGGGAAATTGATCAGCGCTGCCCTCAGCAAACCATCGTCGCTGAAAATCCCGCGGGTGCGATCCGGCAGTGCGCAGTGCTTAGCCCACTCCCCGACTTCCGTGGCAGCACTGCCGCCAAAGCAGTAGGAGTCGGCGCGCTGAAACTGGAGCAGTTCATCTGGCCTTACTTCGCGGTAATACAATCCGATCACCCCAAAAGGTTCAGACGAAGGGCGCCCTGGATTCGTTCCAGGGCGCCCCACTTCTTACACAGATGTAGCATTCCGGTTCTTGTCGGCGTGCCGCTCCAGGGCCAGTTCGATCAGCCGGTCGCAGAGCTGGCTGTAGCTGAGGCCGGAGGCCTCCCACATCTTCGGGTACATCGAAATCCGGGTGAAGCCGGGAATGGTGTTCACTTCGTTGATGATGATGCGGTTGGTCGCCTTCTCCAGGAAGAAGTCGCACCGGGCCATGCCGGCCCCGTCGATCGCCTTGAAGGCGATCACCGCCTGGCGGCGGATCTCCTCAGCCAGATCCGCCGGAATGTCGGCGGGAATGCGGGTCGAGGAAAGGTTGTCATAGTATTTGTCCTGGTAATCGTAGAACTCGTGGCCCGGAATCACTTCGCCCGGCACCGAGGCGACCGGCTCGTCGTTGCCGAGCACCGCCACCTCAATCTCCTTGGCGTTGACATTCTCCTCCACGAGCAGGCGCCGGTCAAAGCGGGCCGCCTCGGTCAGGGCCTTGGCCAGCTCTGCCCGGTTGTGCGCCTTGGAAATGCCCACGGAGGAGCCCAGGTTGGCCGGCTTCACGAACACCGGGTATTTGCCGAACGCGGCCTCGACCTCGTCCAGCACTGCCTCGGGGCGGGTCTCCCAATCCTTGCGCAGGAAGATGCGCCATGCGGCCACCGCCAGGCCGGCCTGCTGGAAGATCATCTTCGCGGCGCCCTTGTCCATGCCCACCGAGGAAGCCAGCACGCCGCAGCCCACGTAGGGCACGTTGGCCATCTCAAGCAGGCCCTGAATGGTGCCGTCTTCGCCATAGGTACCGTGCATTACGGGAAAGAAGACCACGCGCTCCGCCTCGTCGGTCGGCAGCGGCGCCGGCGTTTCGCCGACGGAGACCAGCCGGGAGTAAGTTGGGTCGCCCAGCAGCCCCACGGGGAAGCCGCCGGCCTGCTCGACACCTTCGGTCAGCGTCTTCATGGGATCGCCGGAGAGCAGCCACTGCCCTTGCTTGGTAATGCCGATCGGGACCACTTCGTACTTCTGCTTATCCAGCGCATCCATTACGTTCTTGGCGGACATGAGCGAGACTTCGTGCTCGCCCGACCGGCCGCCGAAGACCAGGTATACTCGCGTTTTGTTGGCCATGATCGGCCACCCCTTCCGGTTATGTGCGCGTTTTGCCCATCTAGCTAACGTGCCGGTATGCAAAATGGTTACACATCACGCCCGGCGTCATCCTCACCGGAGGGCATGTCGACGGAGAGTTCCAGGTCCCGGGCCAATACGACGGGCTGCGCCATGGGCAACTCCACCCGCCGGTCGATCCTTCGGCTCGGCCCCACGGGGTGGCCGTTCATATCGCCCAGGCAGGTTTCCTCGTCAACGGCGGTGATCCGGACGGGAACCAGGCAGTTCTTCAGCTCGTCGCCGCCCTGGAAGCGCACGCGAATGTAGTTGTCGGTATATCCTTCCAGCCAGCCCGGTTCCACATCGGCCTCTTCCTCGGCCAACACGGTGAGCGTCTGGTCCAGGTGGCGCCCGGCGAACTCCAGCGCCAGGTCACGGCCCAAGGCGATCATCTCGTGGGTCCGGCGCTCCTTGACCGCCTTGCTGATCTGCTCTGGCATGGTCGCCGCCGGCGTGCCCTTGCGGGGCGAGAACGGGAACACGTGCAGCCGGTGGAAGCCCATCTCCCGGATGAAGGCCATGGACTCCTGGTGCTCCGCTTCGGTTTCGCCGGGGAAGCCGACGATCACGTCGGTCGTCAGCCCGAGGTCCGGAATCCGGCGGCGCAGTTCCTGCACGACCTCCCGGTACTCATTCGCAGTGTAGGCCCGCTTCATGCGCTCCAACACCGTCTGCGAGCCGCTCTGCAGGCTCAGGTGCAGGTGGCGGCAGACCTTCGGATTATGCTGTATCAGGTCCATCAGGTGCTCAGACACATGCTTGGGCTCCAGGCTCGACAGCCGAATGCGGTCGATGCCTTCGATCTTCGCGATGTCCTCGACCACCTGGGCCAGCGTAAATTCGTGTTTGTAGTCCTTCCCGTAGCTCCCGAGGTGAATGCCCGTCAGCACCACTTCCCGGAAACCTCCGGCCGCCAGGTGTTCGCACTCCTGGAGCACCGACTCGGGGCGCCGGCTCCGGGGCTTTCCTCTGGCGTAGGGGATAATGCAGAAGGTGCAAAAGATATTGCACCCTTCCTGAATCTTAACGACAGCCCGGGTATGGCCCATGAACGTATCCACTGGCATCTCTTCGAACTCGCGGGCCTGCCAAATGTTGTTGACAGCCCGGACCGGCTCGGGCGCCCCGGCGGCCTGCTCGACCAGCTCGACCACCCGCTCACGGTCCTGGTTGCCAATGATCAGCGAGACGCCGGGAATGCCGGCGACCTCGTCAGGGTCGGTCTGGGTGTAGCAGCCGGCCACGGCCACCACGCTCAGCGGAGAGCGTCGGATGGCGTTCCGGATCAGCTGCCGGCTCTTGGCAGCACCCCGTCCGGTTACAGTACAGGTATTTACAATATAGACATCGGCAGGCTCCTGGAAATCGACGATCTGATATCCGGCCCGCCGGAACAAAGCCAGCATGGCTTCGGAATCATACTGGTTGACCTTGCAGCCCAGCGTCGTGACAGCCACGCGCTTGGTGTCGGCCATCCCTTCCCCTCCTTTCATCACCCGCTATCTTTTCATAATAGCCATCG
>JBLNBI010000021.1:0-18202 GCA_050259815.1 Actinomycetota bacterium
TGGATGTCCGAAACCACACCGGCAAAGGGTCGTCCCCCCAGCTTTTCCAGGGCGTCCTCGCCATCCACGGCGGTAATGACCTCGTAGCCGGCAACCTCGATGATGCGCTTCTCCATGGCCCGTACCAGGGCTGAGTCTTCCACCAGCAGGATGGACAGCCGCGCTTCCGGGGCTGTCGGGGGCGGCTCGGCGCGGCTGGGTACGGACCGGACCCGGGCGGCAGAACGCATCAGGTCGGCGGGGTTGAGGATGGGACAGATTTCGCCGCTGGCCAGGGTGCACAGGCCGGAAATGTTCCGGACCCGCTTCAGGGGGGGGCCCAGGGGCCGGGGTACGACCTCTTCCTCGTCCAGCACTTCCTCCGCCTGCAGGGCGATCCGGCGGTCTTCCGCCTGGATGACGGCGCAGGGGACATGGTCGCCGGGGTCCCGCACCGGACCGGGGATTTCCAGGAGGTCGGCGAGGAGCGGGGCGAGAAGGGGCTCGCCATCCACATCGACGGTGGTCCTGCCTTCCAGGCTGTAGAAGGCCTGCCGGGGCAAGCGGCGCAGGGTCCGGAGGCATTCCAGGGGGAGGCCGAAGGTCCGGCCGCCGGCCCGCAGCACGGACAGGGGCAGGGCGCTTAGGCTGACGGGCAGGCGCAGGGTGACCGTGGTGCCGCGGCCGGGGACGGAATCCAGCCCCACCGTTCCCTTCAGCACCTCCACCGTGGCCGCCACCACATCCAGTCCGATGCCCCGGCCGGACAGTTCGGTGATCCGGGCGGCGGTGGAGAACCCGGGGATGAAGGCCATCTGCCTGAGCTCGGCCGGGGGCAGGGCATCCAGGGCGGCGGCGTCGAAAAGGCCGCGTTCCACGGCGGTGCGGCGGATGGCGTCCAGGTCCAGCCCCCTGCCGTCATCCTGGATGGCGAGCACCACCGAGGACCCGTCCCGGACGGCCGAGACGCGGATCAGGCCGGCCGGCGGCTTGCCCAGCCGGGTGCGCTCCTCGGGGAGTTCGATGCCGTGGTCGACGGCATTGCGCAGGAGGTGCATCAGGGGATCCTTGATCTCCTCGATGAGACGCTTGTCCAGGGTGGTGTCGGCCCCTTCCACGGCCAGTTCGACAGTCTTACCCTGCTCCCGGCCCAGGTCCCGCACCATGCGGGGAAAGAGGCCGAAGACCGTGGACAGGGGCAGGAGCCGGGCCGTGCGGATGCGATCCTGAAGGCCGGTCAGGGCGAAATCGAAGCGGGCGGCGTCCTCCTGGAACCCTTCCCGGACGGTGTGCAGGAGATCGGCGAAGCGGTCGAGGGCCTCGTCGTCGGCTTCGGCCAGCTGAACCAGGGCGGCATCCCCGCGCCGGAGGGCGGCCAGGAAGTCCTGGCGGCGGCGTTCCAGGTGTTCCCACTGGTCGGCCAGGCGGGCCAGGAGGGCTCGGCGGTTGCGGCTCCGGCCCAGGAGGATGCCCAATTCCCCGGCCAGGGTGAGGAGGTCGTCCAGCTTGTCGGTTTCGATCCGTACCGTCCCGATCAGGGGCTTGGCTGCCGGGGGAGAGGGCTCTGCCGGCCGGCTGGGCGGGGGCGGCGCGGAGGTGCTCCCTTCCAGGACCTTTTCCACCTCCCGGCGCAGTTTCTTCAGCCCGGCGTCCAGGGCTTCCATTTCTTGCGGGCCGACCGTCGCCCCGGCCTTGAGGGCGGTATTGAGGAGGCTTTCCATGCCGTGGGCGGTATTCTCGATGATGGTGAGCCCCAGCATGCGGGCGGCCCCCTTGAGGCTGTGGGTTTCCCGGAAGAGGTCGTCCAGGAGGGCCCGGTCGCCGGGGAATTTCTCCAGGTCGAGGAGGCCGCGGTCGAGGCGGGCCAGGCGCTCACCGCTTTCCGCCCGGAAAATCCGTTCGAGCTGGGGGTCCTGGATGGTCGTCGAGGTCATGCCATGGCCTTGAGGTTCTGGGCGGCCTGGTTGAGCTGCTCCACGGCGTTCTTGGTCTGGCTGATACCGGCGGCGGTTTCCCGGGTGCCGGCGGAGATGCTGCCGGTAGCTTCCACCACCTGGTTGAAGGCGGCGGCTTGCTGCTGGGCGTTGAGCATGACCTGCTGGGCACTTATGCTGACGTTGGAAATCATGTCCGCCAGCAGGTTGAACAGGCTGCCCACCTGTTCGGCCCGCCGGGTCGTTTCCACCACCATGCGGGAGCTGTCCTCGGTCATCATGATGGAGGCGCTGGTGGCCTTCTGGATGTCGGTGACAATGCCTGTGGCCTGCTCGGCGGATTTCTTGCTCTGGTCCGCCAGCTTCCTGACCTCGCTGGCCACCACCGCGAAACCCTTGCCGTATTCCCCGGCCCGGGAGGCTTCCACGGCGGCGTTCAAGGCCAGCATGTTGATTTCCCCCGCCAAGTCCCGCACCAGGATGGCGATGATGCCGATCTGCCCAACCTGGTCGCTGAGGCGGACGATGTGGTCGGACATGCGGCCGATCTTATCCTTGAGTTCGGCCATGGCCATGAGGGTATCCCGGGTGGTGGCGCTGCCCTGTTCGGTGTTGCGGGTGGCCTCCCCGGCCATGGTGGCGACGCTGGCGGCCTGTTCGGCGGATTGGCGGGAGGAGGCGGACAGTTCCTCGATAGTGACCGAAGTTTCGTTGGCTGCCGCCGCCTGCTGGCTGGCGGTGCGCTCGTGCTCCGCCACGGTGGCGGCGATCTGGGTGGCGGCGGAGGCGAGGTGGGTGGCGTAGCCGCTGATCTTGCGGCTGACGTCGGTCACCATCCACCAGATCACACCGAAGGCCACCGCGATGGATAGCACCGTCCCCAGGAGCAGGGCGCGGCTCACCCTATCCATGGCCTTCCTGAATTTCTCCTGATGGGCCTGGCGAACGTCCTTGGCCCCTTGAA
The DNA here is from genome assembly GCA_050259815.1 of Actinomycetota bacterium. Lineage (GTDB taxonomy): Bacteria > Pseudomonadota > Gammaproteobacteria > Burkholderiales > Rhodocyclaceae > JAGTRP01. The sequence goes on from JBLNBI010000021.1 coordinate 2,878, forward strand.
GAAAGCGGTTGGCGAGCTGGGCGGCCTGCTCCCGGCTCCTGCGCAAAATGTCGTCCTGGCGGAAGCGGGTCAGGGCTTCGGTTTCCTTGCCGGTCTCCATCAAATCCATGATGGCCCGGTTCTGGACGCTGATGTCGTTGGCTACTTCCTGGAGGCGGCGCAGGACTTCCGCCTGCTGGGGATCGTGAATCTGGCGGAGTTGCTCCTCGTTGCGGCGGAGGAGGGCCTCGCTTTCCTCGAAACTCCGGCGGGAGGCGGGATCCTTGAGCAGCAGGTATCCCCGGATAGCCCGTTGCAGGCCGAAGACGCCCAGGTGGACCTGGTAGGCGGCGTCCTCCTGGACCCGGGATTCGTCGAGCTGTCTTGCCGCCCGATTGGCGTCCCGGACATTGAGGTAAAGCACCAGCATGGAGCCCAGCAGGACGAACATGGGGATCAGGCAGGCGGCCAGGATGCGCTGGCGCAGTTTCAGGTTTTCGAACATCGGCGGCTCCTAGGGAACGGTTTCATTCACCTCCCAGCGGTCCTGGTTGAGGAGGACAGGCAGGTCGATGATCGAAATCCGGCGGTCGGCGAACAGGGTGACCCCACGGATCTCCACGCCGGGCCTTGATCCGGCGGCGGTCGGGACGGGCAGGAGGTCTGCCTCGCCCGGGTTGAAGACGTCGATCACCTCGTCTACCCCCACCCCGACCGGCATGCCGTCCAGGATGCCGATGACGGCCTTGGGGCGGGGGGCGTCGGGGGGCGGCAGGCCGAGGGCGGAGGCGATTTCCAGCAGGGTGACCAGTTGGCCGCGTAGATTGAAGACGCCGGCCACGTGGGGCGGGCAGCAGGGCAGTGGGCGCAGCTGGGGCACCTTGCAGAATTCCCTGACTTGCCGAAGGTCGAGCCCGAAATACTGGCCGCCCAGGTCCACCACCGCCAGGCTGCGGCCGACCTGCTCACCGTCGGCTGGAAGGTGGCGCAGGGATTCAGCCCGGGCCTGGTACAGGACTTCCTCCTCGGGGCTGGCGGCCTGGCCGGGCGTTTCCCGGGTGGTGGTGCGTTCGCCGACCGCCATGGGCAGGCGCCGGACGTCGATCAGGGTGACCAGGACGTTGCCCGTTTGCAGGATGCCGGTCACCAGCCCGTCGGCGCTTTCCTCCCGGGGGAGGGGCAGCAATTCCTCCGGGCGGGGATGGATCAGGTCCAGGAGTTGGCTGACCACCACCGCCATGGGGCCTCCTTCCAGGTCCAGCACCACCACCTGGTCGCCGATGGCGAGGCGGTGCGGCATGTGGCCGAGGCAGATGGCGAGATCGATGACGGGAACGATCTCCCCCCGCAGGTTGAACCGGCCGACGATGGCCGCCGGGGCCTCCGGGGCGGGGGACAGTTCGGGCAGCCAGTGGGTGGTGCGGACCAGGGACGCATCGAGGCCGTAGGCCGTTCCGTCCAGTTCGAATAACAACTGGTCGGCAGCGGCTCCGGTCACAGGGCCTCCGTCTGCACCAGCCACGCTGCCAACTCGTCGGCCCGGGCTTCGAAGGGTTCGACCCGGGCTTCCGGCGGCAGGCGGCGCAGCAGGTCCAGGGCTGCCCGGCGCCGGGCCTTGGCCCGCCGGTCATCCCCGGCGCGCTCGTGGAGGGCGGCCAGCTCCAGGTAGGCCGCCACGTTGTCGGGCGCAAGGTAGAGGGTGCGGTCGAGCTGGGATTCCGCCTCCCGGTAGTCGCCCCGCAACTGGGCAAGCTGGGCCAGGAGAAAATGGGAGGCGGGGTCCAGGGTGCCGGTGGCGATGGTCTGGCGGCAGGATGCCTCGGCTGCTTCGTAGTCGCCCCGGTCGGCCAGCGCCTGGGCTGTTTCCGGGAGCGGGGCAGGGATCGGTGGCGGCGAGGCCGGTGGAGAGGCCGGTGGCGGGGCAACTGGTTTCGATGTCCATGGCCGGCTGATGGGGCGGGGGCTCGGTTCCACTCGCTGGTAGACCATCCCGTCGGGAAACAGGCGGCCTGCCAGGCCGGGCACCCGGATGCCCATGAGCTCGGTATGGCCGGTGACCAGATAGCCGCCTTCGGCCAGGCAGGCGGCCAGTTTGGCGGCCACGGTCCGGACGGCCTCGGGCTGGAAATAGATGAGGACATTCCGGCAGAGGATCAGGTCGATGTCCCGGAGAAGCGGGTCGGGCAGGGGATCGGTGACCAGGTTGCCGCGCCGGAAGGTGACCAGGCTGCGGATGGCGGGGGTCAGCACCCAGTCGTCCCCATGGCGCCGGAAATAGCGTTCCCGCAGGCAATTCGGGGTCAGGCGGAAGGACCAGTTGCCGTAGCGTCCTTGGCGGGCCTTGGCCAGGGATTCCTCGTTGATGTCGCTGCCGATGATGGCGATGTGCCAGCCGCGGCGGTCGGGGAGCAGGGCATCCACCGCCATGGCCAGGGAATAGGCTTCCTCGCCGCTGGCGCAGCCGGCGCTCCACAGGCGCAGCGTCCTGCGGTTGCGGCGGGCCTTGATGAGTTCGGGCAGGAGCTTGAAGCGCAGCAACTCGAACTGTCCGTGGTCCCGGAAAAAGAAGGTTTCCCCCGGGGTGAGGTGGGCGGCGATGCGTTCCAGTTCCCGGGTGAGTTGGTCTTCGGGGAGGCTGGCCAAGTCGGCCGGGTGGGCGCTGGAATGCCGTCCGGCCCTGGTCTGCAGCAGGCGTTCCACCTTGTCCCGGTCGCCTTCGTCCAGCCGCAGTCCGACCCGCTGCGCGAGCAGCTGCGGCACGTCGGCGGGCAGGGTCTGGCTGTTGGAATTCCGCCCGTCGCTCCCTGGGGGGGCACCCGGTAACGTCACCTGTCGTGGAGGTCCTGGAGAGCTTCAGTCCCGTGGACCGGCCCGCCGGGGCAAAGTGCCGCTCAGGCTCTAGAAGCCGCGGCTGAGGATGTAGATGACGAGGAGGCCGCCGATGGCGGCGAAGGCGGCGCCAATGCGCCGAGCCCAGCGGGCCCGCCATTTTTCCAGGGCGATTTCGTCATCGATCAGGCGGCGGATCTGGCGCAGGGCGGCGAAGCCGGTGGTGCGTCGGATGGCCTGGTCGATGTCCGGCGGGGTCATGGCACGATTTCCAGTGGCGGTTTGGCGCCCACGAATTCCAGGCGCCGGTTGAGGGCTTCGGTGACGAAAATCATACCATTGGCATCGACCCGCAGGGCCAGGTCGACGCCCATCTTGCGGGCTTCCTCCCGCCAGGCCTTGGGGCCGGCGATGAAGATGGGCTTGGAGCTGGCGTCGGAGCGGGTGCCGGCTTTCTCTCCCCCGGGGATGAGAACGGTGACCGCCTGGGTCTGGTCGGCGGGATAGCCGGTGCGGGGATCGAGGAGGTGGGGATAGCGCTTGTTGCCCACCTCGAAGAAGCGCTGGTAGTCGCCGGAGGTGCCGATGGCTTCGCCGTCGTTCAGCTCCACGGTGGCCATGGGGCCCGGCTGGCGGGGGTGCTGGATGCCCACCCGCCACTTGCGGCCCTGCTTGTCTCCCAGGGCCATGATGTTGCCGCCGATGTTGATGAGGGCGTTGTGGATGCCTTCCTGCCTGAGGATGGCGGCCGCCCGGTCGAGGGCGACGCCCTTCAGGTAGCCGCCGAAATCCAGGGCCACCTGGCGGTTGCGGCTGGTGACGGTGCGGTCCTTGACGGTGAGGTCGGCGATGGAGGGCTTGGCTTTCAGCCAGGCGTCGATGGCGGCGGCGGGGGGCACCTCGGCCTTGAATTCGTCGGCCTGGAAGCCCCACAGGTTGATGAGGCGGCCGATGCCCGGGTCGAAGAGGTAATCCCCCTGCTTGGCCATGGCCTGGGCTTCCCGGACGAAATCCGCCATTTCGGCACTGACCTCCCGGGGCTTGCCGGCGGCGATGGTGTCGTTCAGGGCGGTGAGCTGGGACGACTGCCAGGCATGGTAGTCCCGGTGCAGGCGGTCGAATTCCCTGAGCACCGTGGCGATGGCGGTCCGGCCTTTCTGGGGGTCCGGGTCCACCACCAGGACCTCCACCCGGGTGCCGAAGACGTAGGCCTCCTGCTGCTGGATGGCGGGCGGGGCGTTGCAGCCGGCGACCAGGAGCGCCACCAGGAGGAGGATCAGAGTCCGCATGCGTGCTCGACGGCGGTGATGAAGGTGCCGGCGGCGTCGTAGCCGGTCTGCTGGCGGATTTCCACCATGCAGGTGGGGCTGGTGACGTTGATTTCGGTGAGGTGGTTGCCGATCACGTCCAGCCCCACCAGCATGAGGCCCCGCTTCCACAGGATGGGAGCGAGGGCTTCGGCGATCTCCCAGTCCCGTTGGGACAGTTCCTGGGCGACGCCGGTGCCGCCGGCGGCCAGGTTGCCCCGGGTCTCCCCGGCCTTGGGAATGCGGGCCAGGCAGAAGGGCACGGGGCGGCCGGCGATGAGGAGGATGCGCTTGTCGCCGTGGACGATGTCCGGCAGGTAGCACTGGGCCATGACCGAGCGTTCGCCGTGGCGGGAGAGGGTCTCGAGAATGACGTTGCGATTGGGGTCGTTGCGGTGCACCCGGAAAACCTGGCTGCCCCCCATGCCGTCCAGGGGCTTCACCACCACGTCCCGCTGCTGGTCGATGAACTGCTGGAGGTGATGCAGGTTGCGGGTGACCAGGCTTGGGACGGTGAAGCGGTCGAATTCGGCGATGGCCAGCTTTTCCGAATGGTCCCGCAGGGCCCGGGGCTTGTTGAAGACCCGGGCGCCTTCCCCTTCGGCCTTTTCCAGGAGCCAGGTGGCGGTGACGTATTCCACGTCGAAGGGCGGGTCCTTCCTCATGATCACGGCGTCGAAGGACACCAGGGGCAGCATCTCGCAGCCGGTTTCCCGGTACCAGTCGTGGTCGTCCGGGCGGGTGTGGAGATGGACGGCCTCGCCGTAGACGCTGGGGGCGTTGGGCTGGTCGGCCCGGCGCCAGGTCAAGGTGGCGCAGTCGATGGCGAAGACCTCGTGGCCGTGGCGCTCCGCCGCCCGCATCATGGCCACGGTGGAATCCTTCCAGGCCTTCAAGTGGTCGATGGGATCGATGACGAAGGCGATGCGCAGGGACCGGCCGCTGCCGCCGATGGCTTCGTTCGGGAAGCGGAGCTGTTGGGCCATGGCCGGGCTCAGGCCTCGGCGGGCGCGGTGCGCTCCAGTTCGATGGCGGCGGCGAGGCAGGCGAGCCGCCCCACGACACCGTAAGCGTAGAAGCGGTTGGGCGGGGAGTCGGGGTCGCAGCAGCCGTAGTCGGGCAGGTTGCAGCCGGTTTCGAAGGCCAGGGGCTCGAAGTGCATGCCCGGGGCGTTGAGGTTCTCGTCCTTGCCCCGGCCGGTATGGACCCGGTAGAAGCCGCCCACCACGTAGCGGTCGATCATGTAGATGACCGGCTCGGCCACCGCTTCCCGCAGGGTTTCGAAGGTGGGCACGCCTTCCTGGATGATGACTTCGCTCACCTCCAGGCCTTCCTTGACCACGCTCATCTTGTTGCGCTGCTTGCGGTTGAGGCCCACCACTTCGGAGGCGTCCCGCACGGTCATGATGCCCATGCCGTAGGTGCCTGCGTCTGCCTTGACCACCACGAAGGGGGTCTCGTCGATGCCGTATTCCTTGTACTTGTCCTTCACCATGGTGAGGACGGCGTCCACATTGGCCGCCAGGCATTCCTCGCCCTGGCGGTCATGGAAATTGACGCTGCGGCAGACCGAGAAGGCGGGGTTGATGCGCCAGGGGTCGATGCCGATGGCCTTGGCGAAGTCGTTGGCCACCTGGTCGTAGGCGGCGAAGTGATTGGACTTGCGGCGCACCGCCCAGCCGGCGTGGACCGGGGGCAGGATGAACTGTTCGTGGAGATTCTGGAGGATTTCCGGAATGCCTGCCGACAGGTCGTTGTTGAGCAGGATGGCGCAGGGGTCGAAGCCCTCCAGGCCGAGGCGGTACTTGGTCCGCACCAGGGGCTCCAGGAGCAGGGTCTGGCCGTTGCCCGTGTCGATGGGGGTGGGCTGGGTGATTTCCGGGAGCAGGGTGCCGATGCGCACGTTGAGCCCGGTCTGGCGCAGGATGGCAGCCAGCTGGGCGACGTTCTGCAGGTAGAACTGGTTGCGGGTGTGGTTTTCCGGAATGAGGAGCAGGTTCCGGGCTTCCGGGCAGAATTTTTCGATGGCCCCCATGGCCGCCTGGACGCACAGGGGAAGGAAGGCCGGGTTGAGATTGTTGAAGCCGCCGGGGAAAAGGTTGGTGTCCACCGGCGCCAGCTTGAAGCCGGAGTTGCGCAGGTCGCAGGAGGAATAGAAGGGCGGGGTGTGCTCCAGCCATTGGCTGCGCAGCCATTGCTCGATTTCGGTGCTGCTTTCCAGGAAGCGGCGTTCCAGTTCCAGAAGGGGGCCGCTCAAGGCAGTGGTGAGGTGGGGCACCATGGGGCTGTTCTCCGGTGTCTTATGGCTATGTTATGGCGGGCAATGTTACACCGGGGGAGGCAAAAAGACGCGGAAGGATTCCGGCAGGGGCGCGTTGTGCAGGCTGCGCTGGGAGAAAATGAATCGACCGTCGCAGACGAATCCCAGTTCCGCCCAGTCCACGGCGTTCATGGCGGCGCACAGGGTTTTCAGATCCACGCCGGGGGCTACCGGGAAGAGGGCGATGATGGCGCCGTCGAAATAGGGGCAGGGGTGGAGGAAGAAGGGGTCCGAATGGCGGGTCTTCTGGTTCACGTAGAGCCGCGGGGCGTCGGTCTCCGGGCAGGCCCGGCCCCATTGCCACCAGTTGCTTTCGTCGAAGGGCCGGATGCGTCGGGCGATGAGCCTTTCCTTGTGGGGCAGGAGGGCCGGATGGGGCTTGGCGCTGCCCGGGGCCTGCCAGAGCATGGGGCGGGTGCGGCCGGTGGCGGCGGTCTTGGAACAGACGAATTCCCGGTTGGCGATGCCGAGGCTGCCGTAGAGGTCGTCGGCCCCGGAGACGGCGCCGACCTTCACGGAAAAGAGATCATGGACGCGCAGGGGATAGGCCGCCCGGGTGAACAGCAAGTGGCCGCCCACTTCCATGAAATGCCGCTCCATCCATTGGGGGGCGGCCAGGCTATCGGCAAGGTCGGAGGCCGTGCCGATTTCCGCGTAGCGGGTGCGGCGGGAGAAATCGCCCCGCTCGAAGCGCCAGATGAGGCAGTTGGGGACGGCGCCGTTGAAGATGCGGGTGTCCCCCAGTTCGATGGCGTCGGTGATGGTGCCCTGCTGGTAAAGCCAGCGGTTGAGTTCGACCGCCGAGGTGGCCTTGAGGAAGTCCCGGGGGGTGATGAAGATGAGTTCGCCGCCGGGCTCCAGGTGGCGCACCGCCTTCTCGATGAAGAAGAGGTAGAGGTTGGAGCGCCCGTCGAAAAGGTCGGATTTCAGCAGCCGGGCGGTCTTGGGCCGGATGTCCTGGCAGCGCACATAGGGCGGGTTGCCGATGACCGTCCCGAAACGCTCCTTTTCCGGGTAGGCGAAGAAGTCCATGACCAGGGCGCCGTCGGGGGCATGGCCCTCGTCCGCCTCGATGGCGACGCAGCCGGGCAGGCGGCGGGAGAAGGCGCCGTTGCCCGCCGAAGGCTCCAGCACCCGGCCCGGGTTGCGGCGCAGGGCCAGCATGGCGTCGACGATGGCGGGGGGGGTGAAGACCTGTCCGAGGCGGGCGATATCGAAGGGATGGCTCATGGATTTCTTTCGAGGCCGGCATTCTACCCTCTAAAAGCCCCGGAAATCCCCGGCATGTCCTTGAAAGAAGGTACAATTCGGCCCTTTGCCGGTTTGTTTCCGGCGCCCGGAAAGAGTTACGACAGTGCTAGTTGCAGCCAACATCACCATGCAGTTCGGGGCCAAGCCCCTTTTCGAGAACGTCAACGTCAAGTTTGGCGAAGGCTATCGCTACGGCCTGATCGGCGCCAACGGCGCCGGCAAGTCCACCTTCATGAAGATCCTGTGCGGCGCCCTGGAGCCCTCCGCCGGCAATGTCTCGAAGGAAAAGCACGAGCGCATGGCCTACCTGCGCCAGGACCAGTTCGCCTACGAAGACATGCGGGTGCTGGACGTGGTGCTGATGGGCCACGAGGAGATGTGGGCCTGCATGCAGGAGCGGGACGCCATCTACGCTAACCCGGAGGCCACCGAAGACGACTACATGCGCGCCGCCGAGCTGGAATCCCACTTCGCCGAGTACGACGGCTACACCGCCGAATCCCGGGCCGGCGAACTGCTCCTCGGCGTGGGCATCCCCACCGAGCAGCACAATGGCCCCATGCGCGAAGTGGCTCCCGGCTGGAAGCTGCGGGTGCTGCTGTGCCAGGCCCTGTTCGCCAATCCGGACATCCTGCTCCTGGACGAACCGACCAACAACCTGGACATCAACACCATCCGCTGGCTGGAGGACGTGCTGAACGCCCGGGAATCGACCATGGTCATCATTTCCCACGACCGGCACTTCCTGAACCAGGTCTGCACTCACATGGCCGACCTGGACTACGGCAAGATCACCATCTACCCGGGCAACTACGACGACTTCATGGAAGCCTCCCAGGCTGCTCGGGAGCGCCAGTCCCAGGCCAACGCCAAGGCCAAGGAACGGATCGCCGAACTGCAGACCTTCGTCCGCCGCTTCTCGGCCAATGCCTCCAAGGCCAAGCAGGCCACCAGCCGCTTGAAGCTGATCGACAAGCTGAAGCCCGAGGACGTGAAGCCTTCTTCCCGCCAGTACCCGTGGATCCGCTTCGAGTACGACGAGAAGGAAAAGCTGCACCGCCAGGCCGTGGAAGTGGAGAACCTTTCCTTCGCCTACGAGGGTTCCGGCCGCAAGATTTTCAACAACCTGACCTTCACCATCAATGCCGGCGAACGGCTTGCCGTCATCGGCGAGAACGGGGTCGGCAAGACTACGCTCCTGAAGCTCCTCATGGGCGAGCTGCAGCCCCAATTCGGCACTTTGAAATGGGCGGAGAAGGCCAAGCCCGGCTACTACGCCCAGGACCATAGTGCCCTGTTCCAGTCCGACATCAGCCTCACCGACTGGATCGCCCAGGACGCCCGGGATTCGGCCGGTGACGGCGGCGACGTGGAAACTCTGATCCGCGGCACCCTGGGCCGGCTGCTCTTCTCCGGCGACGAGGTCAAGAAGCCGGTGAAGGTCATCTCGGGCGGCGAGCAGGGCCGCATGCTGTTCGGCAAGCTGATGCTGCAGCGGGGCAACGTCCTCATCATGGACGAACCCACCAACCACCTGGACATGGAATCCATTGAGGCCCTCAACAGCGGCCTGGAGAAATTCCCCGGTACCCTGGTCTTCGTCTCCCATGACCGGGAGTTCGTGTCCTCCCTGGCGACCCGCGTTTTCGAGGTCAAGGGCGACGGCAGCATCGTCGACTACCTGGGCGGCTACGAAGATTACCTGGCTTCCCAGGGCGTCGAGTAAGGCGAGCCCTTGACCGAGGCCAGGACCCGGCTCGACCGCCTGGCCATCGGCCTGATGGTGGTGCTCTGCACCATCTGGGGCGTCCAGCAGGTCACCATCAAGGTGGCCAATGCGGGCGTCTCGCCCCTGTTCCAATCGAGCCTGCGTTCCCTGGGGGCGACCCTGCTGGTTGGCCTGTGGTCCGCCTGGCGCGGGGTGCCCCTCTTCAGGCGGGACGGCACCCTGGGAGCCGGTGCCCTGGTGGCGCTGCTCTTTTCCCTGGAATTCGGCCTCATCTACTGGGGCCTCACCTACACCACGGCGTCCCGGGGCGTTATTTTCTTGTACACGGCGCCCTTTTTCGTGGCCCTGGGCGCCGTCCAGCTGCTGCCTCACGAAACCATGAAGCGCGGCCAGTGGATGGGCATGGCCTTGGCCTTCGGCGGCATTGTGGCGCTATTCGGGGAAAACCTGCTGCGGCCCATGGAGATGGCCTGGATCGGCGATCTGATGCTGCTCGGGGCGGCCGCCCTGTGGGCCGCCACCACCCTGGCAATTAAGGCTTCCCGGCTGGCGACGGCGGCGCCGGAAAAGACCCTCCTGTATCAGCTAGGCGGTTCGGCGCTGCTGCTGCCGCTGTTCTCCTGGGGACTCAATGAGCCCGGGGTGATTTCCCTGTCCCTGCCGGTGGTTCTGGCGGTGGCCTTCCAGGTCCTGGTGGTGGCGTCGGTCAGCTACCTCGCCTGGTTCTGGCTGGTCCGCCATTATCCGGCTACCCGGCTGTCGTCCTTTTCCTTTTTCACCCCGGTGTTCGGGGTGCTGGCGGCCGGACTGCTGCTGGGCGAAGCCCTGACGCCCGCCGTCTGGCTGGCTCTGGGACTGGTGGCGGCAGGGATCTGGGTAGCAAACCGGGCGGATTAGTGCCAGCGGCCGCTGGCCGCCAGGCTGCGGATGACCCGTACCGTATCCACGTCGGACTCGTGGTAAGCCGACTTCACATATTCCACGTAGCCCTTGTCCTCGGAGAAGGCGGCTTCGGCAAGGGTGGTCTGATAGGCGAAGCGCAGGAATAGATAGCCCTCGGCGGGCTCTTCGATGGTGATGGTCAGGCTGCCGCCGGCGTGGCTCTCGGTGGCCGGGATGTCGAAGCGCACCCAGCGGTCTTCCTCGTAGGTGACCTGATCCTGGATGGAAGCGGGGCCGAAATTCAATTCCCGTTTGACGCCGGTGGCCTGCCGTTCAAGGATGGTGCAGGACTCGAGGCCGGGGAGGAAGGGGAGGGGGTCTTCGACCCGATGCATCAGGCCCTTCCAAAGTTGCTTCCGGGTAAGGGATTCGATGAGGGGATTGCCGGGGTCGTTGATCTGGATGAGATGTTCGAACTTCATAGGGGGGATGGTAGCATCGGCACCATGGAACTAGAAAAAATCCTCCAACGCCAGGGCTTCGGCACCCGCAAGGGCTGCCGCGCCCTGATACGACATGGCCGGGTGGCGGTGAACGGCGAACTCTGCGAAGACCCCTTCATCGATGTGCCCACCGATGGCCTGACTTTGACCATAGATGAGATCGCCTGGCCCTACCGGGAGTTCGCGACCATCATTCTCAACAAACCGGCCAATTTTGAATGCTCCCGCCGGCCGATCCACCATCCAAGTGTGCTTTCCCTGCTGCCCCAGCCCCTGGTGGAGCGGGGCGTGCAGCCTATCGGCCGCCTGGATGAGGACACTACCGGGCTCCTCATCCTCACCGACGACGGCAAGCTGAACCACATCCTGTCGTCGCCGAAGAAGAAGATTCCCAAGGTCTATCTCGCCACCACCAAGCATCCGGTGGACGCCTCCCAGGTTGAGGCCATGATGGCCGGGGTGGTACTCCACGACGATCCGGAGCCGGTGCGGGCCGCCGCCTGTGAGGTGGTGGAGCCGACCCTGCTGCGCCTGACCATCACCGAAGGCAAATACCACCAGGTGAAGCGCATGGTGGCCGCCGCCGGCAATCGGGTGGAAGCCCTGCAGCGAGTCTCCGTGGGCGACCTGGTCCTGCCTGCGGACTTGAAGCCCGGCGAGTGGCGGTGGCTGGAAACCGCCGATCTGGAAGTCCTGGGATACGCCCCGTGACCCTCACCGAGATGCGCTACCTCATCGCCCTGGCCCGGGAGCGCCATTTCGGGCGGGCGGCGGAGAGCTGCCATGTCAGCCAGCCGACCCTGTCGGTAGCCATCAAGAAGGTGGAAGGGCAACTGGGGGCGGCGCTCTTCGAGCGCAATGCCGCCGAGGTGCGCATCACGCCCCTGGGGGAGCGCATCGTTTCCCAGGCCCGCAAGGTCCTGGAGGAGGCGGTGAAACTGGATGAGATCGCTGACGAGGGCCGCGACCCCCTGACCGGGCCACTACGCCTCGGCGTGATCTACACAATCGCCCCCTATCTGCTGCCCCAGCTCATCCCGGCCCTGCACCGGGAAGCGCCGGCCATGCCGCTCTTCCTTAAGGAGGATTTCACCGGCAACCTGATTCCGGCGCTGAAGTCCGGCGAGCTGGACGTGATCGTCATCGCCCTGCCGTTTTCTGAGCCGGGCTTGGTAGCCCAGGCGGTGTACGACGAGCCATTCCGGGTGGTGGTGCCTGCCGGCCACTCCTGGATCGACCGCCCCGATATCCGGCCGGAGGAACTGGAAGGCCAGGACTTGCTGCTTCTGGGGCAGGGTAACTGTTTCCGGGATCAGGTGATCGAGTCCTGTCCGCGGCTGGCTACCCCCGAAGGCCTGGCCAACTCCCTGGAGGGCAGCTCCCTGGAGACCATCCGTTACATGGTGGCGAGCGGGGCGGGTGTGGCGGTGATGCCGAGCACTGCGGCCGATCCCCTGGTGGAGCGGGAGCCCCTGGTCCGGGTGCTGCCCTTCTCAGCGGGCCCGGACGGCGGCCTGCCGGCGCGGCGGGTGGGATTGGTGTGGCGGGTCACTTTCCCGCGGCCCCAGGCCATTGATGCCGTACGGGCGGCGATTCTGTCTTGCCAGTTGCCCGGGGCATCGCCGGTCCGCTGAGGTTTCACGTGAAACCTCAGCACCGGATTCCTTAGGCTTCGACCTTCTTCTTGGTAGCGGCCGGCTTCTTCGGCGCCTTTTGCTCGAATTCGAACCCTACCTTGCCGTCCTTGTTCACCACTAGGAAGGCGGAGAATTTGCGGCGGGTACGGGCGGAGACGAATTCCTTGAGGAGATCGGTTTTGCCGTTGGCGAGGAGCTTCTGCATCTGCTCCCGTTCCACCGCCTGCTGGAGGATGATCTTGCCCGAGCGGAAATCGCAGCTCTTGCCAGGGCCGACGGACTTTTCGCAGACGTAGGAGCTGATGTGGTCGTAGACGTTGCTGCCGCACTTGGGACACTTGCCCAGGCTTTCCTGGCCTGAGAAGTCCACCGGTTCCGCTTCGCCTTCCTCGGTCGTCCGCTCCTGGCCGAAGTCGAATTCCGGCTCCAGCTTGTCGTTCAGGCGGATGGCGGCGGCAAAGCTGCGGCCCATCTTGTTGCGGAAGCCGGTCAGCGGACCCACCTTCTTTTCGGTGAGCAGGGTCTCGATTTCCTCGGGTTCGAACTGGCGGCCGGCGACGATTTTCCACAGGGAAAACTCGCAGTCGCTGCACTGGAATTTCTTGTAGTTTTCCCGGATCAGCCCGCCGCACTTGGGGCAGGGGGATTGCAGGATGCCGAAGTCGCCGGGGATGGTGTCACTGTCGTAGGTCTTCGCCCGCTCGACGATGTGCTTGGTCATCTCGGCGATTTCCCGCATGAAGGCTTCCCGGGACAGTTCGCCCTTCTCGATGCGTCCCAGCTTCCATTCCCATTCGCCGGTCAGTTCCGGGGCGGTGAGTTCGGTGACGCCCAGGCCGTTCAGGAGGGTGAGCAGGTTGAAGGCCTTGGCGGTCGGGATCAACTCCCGGCCTTCCCGCAGCATGTACTGCTCGCTGATCAGGTTTTCGATGATCTGGGCGCGGGTGGCCGGGGTGCCGAGGCCGCGGCCGGCCATGGCGGCCCGCAGTTCCTCGTCGTCCACCATCTTGCCGGCGCCTTCCATGGCGGAAAGCAGGGTGGCTTCCGAGTAGCGCGGGGGCGGCTTGGTCTCGTTGGCCTTGACCAGCACCTCCTCGGTCTTGACCGTTTCCTTGGGCTCCACCGGCGGCAGGTTGCCTTCGGCGTCCTCGGTGGATTCCTTGCCATAGACGGCAAGCCAGCCGGGGCTCACCAGGACCTTGCCCTCTGTCTTGAAGGGATGGCCCTCGACCCGGGTGATGCGGGTGGTGACCTGGTATTCGGCAGCCGGGAAGAAGACCGACAGGAAGCGCCGCACCACGAAGTCGTAGAGCTTCTGCTCCACCTCGTTCAGGTTCTTGGGAGCCTGGGTGGTGGGGATGATGGCGAAGTGGTCGGAAATCTTGGCGTTGTTGAAAATACGCTTGTTCGGCACCACCCAGTTCCGGGAGAGGATCTGGTGGGCAAAGGTCGAGTAACGGCCGACCAGGGTCTCGTCGTGGCCCTTGCCGACCCCCTCGCCGGTGAACATGGACAGGGTCTGCTTGACGGTGCCCAGGTAGTCTTCCGGCAGGCAGCGGGAATCGGTCCGGGGGTAGGTCAAAACCTTGTGCTTCTCGTACAGGGCCTGGGCGATGGACAGCGTCGTCTTGGCCGAGAAACCGAAGCGGGAGTTGGCTTCCCGCTGCAGGCTGGTGAGGTCGAAGAGGAGCGGCGAGAGGCGGGTTTCCGGCTTGGATTCCTCGCTCACCTCGCCGGGCTTGCCCTGGGTGGCGGCCTTGATGGCGGCTGCCTTGGGCTCTTCCCACAGGCGGTCGGCCCGGGCGTGCTCGTCCTCGGCCTTGCCCTTGAAACCTTCGTCGAACCACTTGCCCTTGTATTCCCCGGCCTTGCAGCCGAAGGAGGCCTCCACTTCCCAGTAGGAGCGGGGCTTGAATTCGCGGATCTTCTTTTCCCGTTCCACCACGATGGCCAGCGTCGGGGTTTGCACCCGGCCGACGGTGGTCAGGTGGAAGCCGCCGGTCTTGGAATTGAAGGCGGTCATGGCCCGGGTGCCGTTGATGCCGACCAGCCAGTCGGATTCGGAGCGGCAGACGGCGGCGTCGCCCAGGCCCACCATCTCATCGCCGGCCCGCAGGCGGGCGAAGCCGTCACGGATGGCGCCCTGGGTCATGGACTGCAGCCACAGGCGCTGGACCGGCTTGCCGGACTTGGCGTGCTGGGCGATGTAATTGAAGATGAGTTCGCCTTCCCGTCCCGCGTCGCAGGCGTTCACCAGGCCATCCACGTCCTTGCGCTTGATGAGCTTGGTCAGAAGCTTGAGCCGCGATTCAGTCTTCTCGATGGGTTTGAGGGCGAAATGGGGGGGAATCACCGGCAGGTGGGCGAAGGACCACTTGCCTCGCTTGACCTCGTATTCCTCGGGACAGGCCAATTCGAGCAGATGGCCGATGGCGGACGACAGAACGTGGTTCTCGCTCTCGTAGTAGTCGTCGTGCTTGGCGAAGCCCCCCAGCGCCTTGGCGATATCGGCGGCGACGGAAGGTTTTTCGGCGATGATAAGTTTTTTGCCCATGGAATCTGCTCGTAAATTGCCGGGCCATGATAAGAGGCGAAATGCCGCCTTGGCAAGGGAAAGCGTCGTCGTCGTCGCGATGGCCGGCCGGTGGAAATTTACCCGAGGGGAAGCCCGGTAGCTCTTGGTGGATGGCGGCCAGCGTTTGGAACGGCCCGCTTCGGAGTTGTTCCCCGGCGCCCCTTACGGCCCGACCCGCTGGTACCGATTGCCGGGCAGCGGCGCCACCCGGCCTTCCAGTTCCAGGGCCAGAAGGCTGGGAAGAAGAGCATCGGCGGCGAGGCCGGTGCGTTCGGCCAGTTCGTCCACGCCGCAGGGGTCGTGGACGAACTGG
>JBLNBI010000022.1:0-4435 GCA_050259815.1 Actinomycetota bacterium
ATGCCGATGTAGGACTTGATGTGGTGCTGCAGGTCGTGGGCGACGTATTCCTTCTCCACGCTGGTGGCGAACTGGAATTCGGGCTTCAGTTCCACATTGACCTTGATCGAGTCCAGATGGCCGTCGCGGCTCACTTCGATGACGTAGTGGGGCGACAGCTTGGGCTGCTTGAGGATCAGCTCCTCGATCTGGGACGGGAAGACGTTCACACCGCGGATGATGAGCATGTCGTCCGAGCGGCCGGTGATCTTGCCGATGCGGCGCATGTTGCGGGAAGTCGGCGCCAGCAGCCGGGTCAGGTCCCGGGTCCGGTAGCGGATGACCGGCATGGCTTCCTTGGTGAGCGACGTGAACACCAGCTCGCCCTGGCTGCCCTCCGGCAGCACTTCGCCGGTGTTGGGGTCGATGATTTCCGGGTAGAAATGGTCTTCCCAGATGACCGGGCCGTCCTTGGACTCGACGCATTCGTTGGCAACGCCCGGGCCGATGACTTCGGAGAGGCCGTAGATGTCGATGGCGTCGATGCCGAAGGTGTTCTCGATCTCGGTCCGCATCTGGTCGGTCCAGGGCTCGGCGCCATGGATGCCGATGCGCAGGTTGGTGCTCTTGGGGTCGATGCCCTGGCGGCGGAACTCGTCGGCGATGTTCAGCATGTACGACGGGGTCACCATGATGATGTTCGGCTTGAAGTCGATGATCAGCTGAACCTGCTTCTCGGTCTGCCCGCCGGACATGGGGATGACCGTGCAGCCCAGGCGCTCGGCGCCGTAGTGGGCGCCCAGGCCGCCGGTAAAGAGGCCGTAGCCGTAGGCCACATGGACGATGTCGCCGGGCCGGCCGCCGGAGGCGTAGATGGAGCGGGCGATCAGGTTGGCCCAGGTGTCGATGTCCTTCTGGGTGTAGCCGACCACGGTGGGCTTGCCGGTGGTGCCGCTGGAGGCATGGACCCGGACCACCTTCTCCCGGGGAACGGCGAACATGCCGTAGGGGTAGTTGTCGCGAAGATCCTGCTTGGTGGTGAAGGGGAACTTGGCGAGGTCGGCAAGCGTCTTGAAGTCGTCCGGATGGACGCCGGCGGCGTCGAACTTGGCCCGGTAATGGGGGACGTTCTTGTAGACGTGGTGAAGGGTCCAGCGCAGGCGCTCGGTCTGGAGCGCGGCGATCTCGTCGCGGCTGGCGTTTTCGATGGCTTCGAGGCCCTGTTTCTGGCTCATTTGTATTGACTCCTCCCTGAACCGCCTATTATCGCTCAACCTGATGCCCCTTGACGCATATCCATGCGGAAGGGGGAGAAATGGGCCGCAATTCAGCACGGCCTCCGTGGGACAATTAAGGCCCATGTTCGCTTCCGCCGCCCGCGGGCTCATCGCCCACGCCCTTCCCATCCTGATCGCCCAGCTGTCCTCCATCGGCATGATGCTGGTGGATACGGCGGTGCTCGGCCATTACAGCGCCGTGGACCTCGCCACGGTGGCCATCGGCGGCGGCATCCAGGTATCGGTGATCTTTTCCCTGGTGGGCATCCTCCAGGCCGTGGGGCCGGTGGTGGCCCACCTCCATGGCGCCAAGCGGGATGCGGAAGTGGCCGGCGTGCTCCAGCAGGGGTTCTGGATGGCCCTCGTGTTCTCTGTGCCCGGCATCGCCTTCCTCTGCCATCCGGATGCGCTGCTCGGGCTGTCGTCCATGGATGCCGAAGTGGAAATCCGGGTGCGGGAATACCTCCGGCTGCTGGCCTGGGGTGTGCCGGCGGCCCTCTGCTATCGGACCTTCTACGGCTTCTGCAATGCCCTGGGCCGGCCGCGGGCCTTAATGCTCATCGGGCTCGCCAGTCTGGCTATCCACGCGTTGCTGGCCTGGGGATTTGCCCTCCAAGGCTGGACCGGTGAGCGGCTGGGCGCATTGGGCTGCGGCCTCTCCAACGTGATCATTGCCTGGGCGGCCTGTCTGGCGGCGGCCGGATACCTGGCCTTCGGCCCCCTCGGGCGCAAATACCGGCCGTTCTCGGGGTGGGGTATGCCCCATTGGCCGACCTGGCGGGAACTCCTGCGCCTGGGCCTGCCCATGGGGCTGTCCAATCTGGTGGAGATCACTTCCTTCACCTTCATCGCCCTGTTCGTAGCTTCCCTGGGGGCGACAGTGGTGGCCGGCCATCGCATCGTCGCCAACCTGGCGGCCCTTTGCTACATGCTGCCCCTGTCCCTGGCTATCGCCGCCATGTCGGCAGTGGGGCAGGCGGTGGGAGCGCGGGACTGGAAGCGGGCCCATGCCGCCATCGGGGCAGGGCTGGCGGTGGCGGCGGGGCTATCCACGACGGTAGCGGTCCTCCTGTGGCTGGGGTCCGGGATCGTGGTGGATATGTATACGGACGATCCGGCGGTGCGGAATGTGGCGGTCGTTCTGGTGGCCTATATCGCCTTCTACCAGTTCTTCGACGCCATCCAGACCGTGGCTGCTTTCGCCCTGCGGGCCTATCGGGTGACTTTCATCCCCATGGTGGCGCAGACCTTCTGCTTCTGGGGCATCGGCCTCGCCGGGGGCTGGTGGCTGTGCTACCGCTGGCAACCGGCCCTGGGCGTGGGCGGCTTCTGGTTGGCTTCGGTGGCCAGTCTGGTGGTCGCTGCTGCCTTGCTCGGCGGCCTCCTGTGGAAGACCGTCCAGGCCACTGAATTCAATCCGTAATTATGAATTTTGGTGGTAAGGTTCATGCAAGGTTGTGCTAATATCCTCTGTTCGAACAATAGTATAACCGGGCGGGTTTTTACCTAGGCCCATTTGCTCGCAACTTAACTAAACGCAAGGAAAGCGCATGAAAATTCACGAATATCAGGGCAAGCAAATCCTGAAGAAATTCGGCGTTACGGTTCCGCGCGGGATTCACTGCACGACCGTCGAAGACGCAGTCAAGGCAGCTGAAACCCTGGGCGGCAAGGTTTGGGTGGTCAAGGCCCAGATTCACGCCGGTGGCCGTGGCAAGGGCGGCGGCGTCAAGGTTGCAACTTCCCTCGAAAAAGTTCGCGAATACGCTAGCCAGATTCTCGGCATGCAGCTGGTCACCCATCAGACCGGTCCCGAAGGCCAGAAGGTGCGCAACCTCCTGATCGAAGAAGGCGCCGACATCCAGCACGAATACTACGTGGCCGCCCTGACCGACCGCGCGACCCAGAAGGTCGCCATCATGGCCTCCTACGAAGGCGGCATGGACATCGAGGAAGTCGCCCACAAGACCCCGGAAAAGATCGTCAAGGTTTTCGTCGACCCGCTGGTCGGCCTGACCGACGAGCAGGCCCTGACCCTGGCCAAGGGCATGGGCATGGCCGAAGGCTCCATCCCCCAGTGCGTCGATATCCTGAAGAAGCTGTACACCTGCTACATGGAAACCGACGCCTCCCTGGCCGAGATCAACCCGCTGATCCATGAAGGCGACGGCACCGTCAAGGCCCTGGACGCCAAGTTCAACTTCGACTCCAACGCCCTGTTCCGCCAGCCGGAAATCGTCGCCATGCGCGACCTGGACGAAGAAGACGCCGACGAAATCGAAGCCTCCAAGTTCGACCTGGCCTACATCTCCCTGGACGGCAACATCGGCTGCCTGGTGAACGGTGCCGGTCTGGCCATGGCCACCATGGACACCATCAAGCTGTTCGGCGCCGAGCCGGCCAACTTCCTGGACGTGGGCGGCGGCGCTACCACCGAGAAGGTAACCGAAGCCTTCAAGATCATGCTCAAGAACCCGAAGGTCAAGGGCATTCTGGTCAACATCTTCGGCGGCATCATGCGTTGCGACACCATCGCCACCGGCGTGGTCGCCGCGGCCAAGGAAGTTAACCTGTCCGTGCCGCTGGTCGTCCGCATGAAGGGCACCAACGAAGATCTGGGCAAGCAAATCCTCAAGGATTCCGGCCTGCCCATCATCTCCGCCGATTCCATGGCCGAAGCCGCCACCAAGATCGTTGCTGCGGTCAAGTAAGGAGCACCTGAATGTCTATCCTCATCAATAAAGACACCAAAGTCATCACCCAGGGCATCACCGGCAAGACCGGCCAGTTCCACACCGAGAAGTGCCAGGAATACGCCAACGGCAAGAACTGCTTCGTCGCCGGCGTGAACCCCAAGAAGGCTGGCGAAAAGATTTTCGACATCCCCATCTACGGTTCCGTCAAGGAAGCTGCCCAGGAAACCGGTGCTACCGTTTCCGTCATCTACGTGCCGCCCGCCGGCGCTGCCGCCGCCATCTGGGAAGCCGTCGAGGCTGACCTGGACCTGGCCATCTGCATCACCGAAGGCATCCCCGTCCGCGACATGCTGATGGTGCGCAACAAGATGAAGGAAAAGGAAGCCAAGGGCGGCAAGAAGACCCTGCTCCTCGGCCCGAACTGCCCCGGCCTGATCACCCCGGACGAAATCAAGATCGGCATCATGCCCGGCCACATCCACA
>JBLNBI010000023.1:0-4860 GCA_050259815.1 Actinomycetota bacterium
AGGGACAGGGAAGGCACCGTTCCCGGCGGGCCGGCGTAGGAGAGGGTGACCGCGTCACCCACGGCGATGGAGCGGCCGTCGAAGGTCCACCGCCCGGCGTCGGGCGACTGGCCGGAGGCATGGACCGCCAGCAGGAAGGGCAGGGAAAGGAGGCGCAGGTCGTCCGCGCCCCGGTCGATAGGCGGTGCCGGATAGAAGCGCCGCTGGGTACCGTCGGGATCGGGAACGAGATCGGCAGCGCCGACGAAGCGGCCGGTGTCGAAATCCGGCAGTGCCACCAGGTAGTCGGCCGCCGGCAGCAGGGTTTCCTGGGCGCTCTGCATGCCCGCCACCACCACCTTGCCGGTAGCCAGTTCCTGGCGGAAGGCCTGGTCGAAATTGCGCGCCCCGCTGGCGCCCAGGGCGCCGAGCTTGGCCAGCCACTGCTCCGGACTGGCGCTGAACAGCATGTCCATGCCCACCACCACCGCCCCCGCCTCCCGCAAGACCGCACAGGCCTTGGCATAGCGCGGGCTCCAGAAGATCAGGGGCTCGTCGGGATGGGCGGACAGGGTGGCCTCGTCCACTTTGATCAGGACCACCTTGTCCGGCTGGGCCCGCTGTCCGGCAAGGCGATACCAGAGGTCGCCGTAGAAACGCTCGAAACCCGCCAGGGCACCGGCCCGGGTCAGCCCTTCGGCGGCCAGCACGGCGAGGAAAGCGACAACCGGCACCCAGAGGGCGAAACGCCGCCTGGAAAGGGAATCCTGCCGGGAAAAACTCTGTGGGGACATCAGCCTGTGTGCATGCTTTTTTTCTGTAGCGCCATGTTAAGCGCATTTGCGGGCACCCGGCACAATACCCTCGGTACGCCTTGTGCAGTATTGCACATGTCATTTGAAACGGTCATGATGCCAGGTGCCTAGAACCCTCTGAGCCCGGAAGCCCATTGAAGGAAACCCAGTTCATCGACCGCCGCCGCCCGGAATGGGAAGCCTGGGACCAATGGCTCGCCCGTCCGCGCAAGAAGCGCTCGGAGACGGCGGCGCCGGCCATCCCGCTGGACGATCTGCCCGGCAGCTTCCGCCGGCTTTCCCGGGACCTGGCCCTGGCCCGGGACCGGCAATACTCTGCCAGCCTGGTGGAAGCACTGCACCGGCGCGTCCTCGCCGCCCACCAGCAGATCTACGGCGCCAGCCCCGCCGGCCGCAGCACGGTGCTGGAATTCATCGGCAACGGCTTTCCGGCGCTGGTGCGGCGGGAATGGCGACTGGTGCTGGCCTCCCTTCTCCTCTTTTTCCTGCCCATGGCCATCATGGTGGCGGCGCTCCAGCATTATCCGGAGGGGGTCTATCTCATCCTCTCCCCCGAGCAGGCTGCCCAGTTCCAGGACATGTACGCGCCGGACGCCCGCCACCTGGGCCGGCCCCGCTCGGCCGCCAGCCAGTGGGGAATGTGGGGCCACTATATAGCCAACAATGTGCGCATCGATTTCCAGTGCTTCGCCGGCGGCATCGCCTTCGGCCTGGGCGCCATCTTCTTCCTGGTTTATAACGGCCTGATGATCGGCAGCGTCGCCGGTCACCTCACCCAGCTCGGCTACATCGACACCTTCTGGGGCTTCGTTTCCGGCCACAGCGCCTTCGAATTGACCGGGGCCGTGCTCTCGGGAGCTGCCGGCCTCAAGATCGGCATCGCCCTGGTCGCCCCGGGCAACCGGGGCCGCATCGCCGCCCTGAAGGAAAGCGCCGCCACCGCCGGCAGCCTGGTGGCCGGGGCGGCGGTCCTGACCTTCCTGGCCGCCTTCATCGAAGCCTTTTGGTCCCCCAGCCGCAGCGTGCCGGTGGAGGTCAAGTACGGGGTCGGATTCTTCCTGTGGCTGTGCACCTGGAGCTACCTCCTCCTGGTCGGAAAGGTCCGCCGTGGAGATTGAGCGGATCAGCCTCCGCCTGCGCCGGCGCACCCCCTGGGAAGCCCTCGACCTGGGCCACACCATGCTGCGGGCCTGGGCCGGTCCAGCCTACCGGGCCTGGCTGGGCACCTATTGGGTCGTCGGGCTGATCCTCCTGGGCATCTGCTGGACTCGCCAGGAAATCGCCTTCCTCATCCTGTGGTGGCTGAAGCCCCTGTTCGACCGGGTCCTGCTGTTCGCCTTCAGCCGCTCCCTGTTCGATGCCCCGACTACCTTCCGGGACGTCATCAAGGCCCTGCCAGCCCTCGTCAAGAAGACCAGCCTGCTGTCCGGGCTGACCTTCCGCCGCTTGAGCATGGCCCGCTCTTTTCTGCTGCCCGTCTGGCAACTGGAAGAGCAGCACGGCAAGGCCGCCCGCACCCGCTTCAAGGTGCTGTGCCGGCGCACCCGGGGTAATGCCGTGTGGCTCACCTTCGTGTGCGCCAACCTGAGCACCGTGATCTGGGTCTCCCTGGTGGTCATCATGGGAGCGCTCACGCCCCAGGGCGGCGGGGACAGCCTCTCCGTCTTCCACTGGTTCAAGGACGACCTCACTCCGGCGCAGGATTTCATCATCAGCCTGCTCTTCCTGGTGGCCGAATCCATCGTCGAACCCTTCTACATTGCCAGCGGCTTCGCCCTTTACCTCAACCGGCGCAGCGAACTGGAGGGCTGGGACATCGAACTGGCCTTCCGGCGCCTGGCCCATCGGGTCGAGGCCGCTGCCAAGGCCGTCCCGGGCCTAACCGCCGCCCTGGTCCTGGCGGTGGCTGTCGCCCTCACGCCAACGCCGGCCGAAGCCGCGCCGCCCCCGAACGCTGCATCCCCGGCCAAGCAGACCATCGAGAAAATCCTGACGGACCCGGTTTTCGGGCACAAGTCCGAGGAAATGAAATGGCGCTGGCGCCAGGACGACAAGCCCAACCCGGAGGCCAAGCCCCCCAACTGGATCGCCACCCTGCTCCGTTTCCTGGAATTTTCTAGCCAAGTGATGAAGGGTCTGGTCTGGATCGGCGCCCTGCTCCTTGCCGCCGGGCTGGTCTATCTGATCATCCGTTACCGGGAAAAGCTCCTGGGCAGCAAGGAGGTCCGTCCGCCGCCTCCGGATTTCCTGTTCGGCCTGGACGTGCGGCCGGAATCCCTGCCTGACGACATCGCCGCCGCCGCCCGGGCGGCCATCGCCGCCGGCCAGGTGGAAAAGGCCTTGAGCCTCCTCTACCGGGGCGCCCTGGTGGCCCTGATCCACCGCGTCCGGGTCGAGCTCCAGCCCGGCGACACCGAAAACGACTGTCAGCGCCGAGTGGATGGCCGGCTGGAACCCGCCGCCGATCGCTACTTCGGCCTGCTCCTCCAGGTGTGGCGCTCCACCGCCTACGCCGGGCAGGTACCGCCCCCGCCGCTGCTGGAAAGCCTCTGCCAGGACTGGGGCCAGCACTTCGGCCTCACGCCGGCCGGGAAGGCGCCATGACCCGGCGCATCGTCTGGATTTCGGTGGCCGTGGTCGCCTTCCTGGTCCTGGTGGGCAGCTGGCTCATGACCAAGTTCGAGCAGGTGCCGGTGGAAACCTGGACCCCGCCGGGCAAGGAAGCCCAGCGCAATCCCAACCTCGCCCTGGAACGCTTCATGGCGGCCATGGGCCGCCCCCTGGCCCGAGCGGACAACGCCGCCTTCCTGGACCGGCTCCCGCCCGGCGGCACCCTCATCCTGGACAACCACCGCCGCGCCCACATGTTCCCCGCTCGGGTGAAGCGCCTCATGGCCTGGGTGGAAGGGGGCGGGCACCTGATCGTCGCCCCGGAACAGCCGGGGGTCGAAGACCCGGTCCTCGCCTTCTTCCGGGTGGATTGCAGTTGCAAGGCCGATCCCCCGAAGGGCAAGCGCCCGCCGGCCCCCCAGACCATCGCCGTGGATATCCCCAACGCTCCCCGCCCCTTGAAGATCGACTTCCCCGGCAGCTCCATGACCCCCGGCGACCTGCCCACCGACTGGCGGGCCAGCGCCCCGGGCTACCCGGACCAGATACTCCATTTCCGGCACGGGGCCGGCCATGTGACCATGGTTCCCGCCTTCTCCCGGCTGTTCAACAACCACAACATCGGCCGCCACGACCATGCCGAATTCCTGTGGACCCTGGTGGAGACCTACCAGCCCGACCATGCCCGCCCCGTCACCCTGGTCAGCCGCCTGAGCATTCCCAGCCTCTGGGAATGGCTGGCCGATTCGGCCTGGACAGCCCTTGTCAGCGCCGCCGTCCTCATCGCCCTGTGGCTATGGCGGGTGGTTCCCCGCTTCGGCCCGGTCCGCCCCGAGCCGGAGCCCGCCCGCCGGGAAATCGGCGAGCACCTGCGGGCCGTCGGGCGCTATGTCTGGCGCCAGGGCGGGCTGGAGCATTGGCTGGAGGCGGCCCGGGAGTCCTTTCGGAAGCGCCTGGCCCTGCGCCATCCGGCCCTCCTCGCCCTGCCCCCGGCCGAGCAGGCTGCCGCCCTGGCCGAGATGACCCGGCGCCCCGCTGCCCTGATCGCCGCTGCCCTCCACGGCCAGGTCGCCTCGCCCCACGCTTTCACCCAGGCCCTGCGCACCCTGTACAAACTCGAACGCAACCTTTGAGATCTCGCCCATGAACGCCCCCGTACTGCTCCCCGAAGACAAGCTGAGCCAGGCCAACCAGGTCATTTCCGGCCTGCGCACCGAACTCGCCAAGGCCCTGGTGGGCCAGCGCCAGGCCATCGACGAGGTTCTCATCGGCCTCCTCTGCGACGCCCACGTCCTCATCGAGGGCGTCCCCGGCCTGGGCAAGACCCTCCTGGTGAAGGCCCTGGGCAAGACCTTCGACGGCCAGATGAAGCGCATCCAGTTCACCCCGGACCTGATGCCCTCGGACGTGGTGGGACACACCTTCTTCGACGCCTCCACCGGCCGTTTCACCACCC
>JBLNBI010000024.1:0-2861 GCA_050259815.1 Actinomycetota bacterium
GGAGCCAGGGTGGCGTCGCCTTCCTTCCACTTGGCGGGGCAGACTTCGCCCGGGTGGGAGGCCACGTACTGGGCGGCCTTCACCTTGCGCAGCAGCTCGGAAGCGTCACGGCCGATGCCCAGGTCGTGAATCTCGGCAACCTTGATCTCGCCTTCCGGATTCACCAGGAAGGTGCCGCGCAGGGCCAGGCCCTCTTCCTCGATCATCACGTCGAAGTTGCGGGTGATGGTGCCGGTCGGGTCGCCGATCATTGGGTAGGCGATCTTCTTGATGGTGTCGGAGGTGTCGTGCCAGGCCTTGTGGGTGAAGTGGGTGTCGGTGGACACGGAGTACACCTCGACGCCGGCCTTCTGGAACTCGGGGTACAGGTCGGCCATGTCGCCCAGCTCGGTCGGGCAGACGAAGGTAAAGTCGGCCGGGTAGAAGAAGAACACGGACCACTTGCCCTTCAGGTCCTCGTCGGTGACGGGAACGAACTTGCCATTGTGGAAAGCGGTGGCCTTGAAGGGTTTGATCTTGCTGTTGATGATTGCCATTGCAGTTTCTCCTTGAGGTTGGCTGTTCAGTGAAGACAGCTGAATGTTAGGGAGTTTCAATCGATACATCCAATTCATATAAACAATCTATGTAATAGGATTTTGCTATCGATTTTCCCCGTGTTTGGCCGGGTGGCCAGGAATCGACGGCTACAGCAGGTCCCGCAGCCGGAAATAGAGCATCCCCAGGACCAGGGCCGGGGTGCGCATCAGGGCGCCGCCGGGGAAGGGCAGGTGGCGGATGCGGGAAAAGAGGTCGAAGCGCTCCGCCTGTCCGGCGATGGCTTCCGCCACCAGCTTGCCGGCCATGCCGGTCAGCGCCAGGCCATGGCCGGAAAAGCCCTGGAGGTAGTAGATGTTGTCCTTCACCCGGCCGAAGTCCGGAGCCCGGTTCATGGTGATGTCCACGAAGCCGCCCCAGGCGTACTGGATGGACAGGTCGTCCAGCTGGGGGAAGACGGTGAGCATCTGGCGCATCATCTTGATGACCAGCTTCCTGGGCGTGGCGGCGCTGTAGCTGTCGCCGGAACCGAACAGTAGCCGGTGGTCGGCGCTCAGGCGGAAGTAGTCGAGGACGAAATTGGTGTCCGAGACGGCGGCCCGGTGGGCGATGAGGGCATCGGCCCGCTCCCGCCCCATGGGTTCGGTGGCGATGATGTAGGTGCCCACCGGCATGATCCGCCCGGTCAGTTCCGGCGCCACGGTGTTGCCGTATTCCCCCAGGTAGACATTGCCCGCCAGGACCACGAACTGGCAGCGCACCTCCCCCTCGGCCGTCCTCACGGTCGGCCGCTGCCCCCGCTGCACCCGGGTGACCGGCGAGTTCTCGAAAATCCTTACCCCGGTGGCGCGGGCCGCGTCGGCCAGCCCCAGGCAGAATTTGAGGGGATGGAGGTGCCCCGACTGGGGGTCGAAGGCCCCGGCGTGGAAGCGCTCGCTGGCGATCCAGTGGCCGATGTCGGCGGGACCGACCCACTGGATGGGGTAATGGTAGGCGCTGGCGATGTGCTCCACCCAGGCGTGGAGCTGGCGGGCTTTCTTCACGGTCACTGCCAGGGTCAGGTAGCCGGGCTGGTGGTCGCAATCGATACCGTAGCGGTGGATGCGCTCCCGCATGAGGTGCAGGCCCTCCACCGAGGTATTCCAGGCCCGGTAGGCATCCTCGGTGGAAAGCTGGGCCTCGATGGCCGCCTCGGCGGCGAAGCCAACGATGGCCTGGCCGCCGTTGCGGCCGGAGGCTCCCCAGCCCAGTTGGCGGGCTTCCAGGAGGGCCACCGAGTAACCCCGTTCGGCCAGTTCCAGTGCGGCGGACAGGCCGGCGTAACCACCCCCCACCACGCACACGTCCGCCATCTGGGTGCCGGCCAGGGAAGGCGACGGCGGCGGCCGGGCGGTGCTGGCCTCGTAGTAGGAGTTCTCGGTGAGCCCGAGTTCTTTTTCCAGCAGCATGGGGCTGGTCCGTTGGATTTCAGGTGACGCGGAAGTTCTTGAACTGCCAGGGATCGTCCGGGTCGATGTCCTCGCAGAACAGGCGGCTCCGCCCCTGGAGGGGATTCCAATCCCCATAGACCCCCACCACCTCCCCCAGGTAGGGGCGGGCCATTTCCAGCACGCTGTCGTAGTCGATGTCGTCCGGCTCCACCACCCCGGCCCGGGGATTCTTGAGCGCCCAGACCATGCCCGCCAGGATGCCGGCCACCACCTGCAGGCTGGTGGCGTTGTTGTACGGTGCCAGGCGCCGGGCCTCCTGGATGGACAGCCGGGAGCCGTACCAGTAAGCCCCCTGGGGATTGCCCATGAGGAGCACCCCCAGCTCGTCCAGGCCGTGGTCGATCTCGTCCCGGAGGATGCGCTGGCGGCCCTGGAGCTGCCAGTTGCGTCCGGCGATTTCGTGGAGGGACAGCACCGCGTCGTCGCAGGGGTGGTAGGCATAATGGACGGTGGGCCGGTAGGCGACGCCGCCGTTCTCCCGGAGGGTCAGGTGGTCGGCGATGGAGATGGATTCGCCGTGGGTGATGAGGAAGCCGTGGTAGGGGCCTTCCAGGGGCGTCCAGCTGCGCACCCGGGTGGCGGCGCCGGGGCGCTTCAGGTAGATGGCGGCATCGCAGCCGTAGCCGTGGCGCTCGGCGTCCGCCGGCCAGTGGCGCTCGTGGGTGCCCCAGCCCAACTCGGCGGGCTGCTGGCCCTCCCCCACGAAGCCCGGCACCGACCAGGTATTCACGAACTCGCCCTGGGCCTTGCGGCGGGCCGAGGCCTGGGTGTCCCGCTCGGCGATGTGGATGACCTTGATGTCCAGGCGCCGGGCCAGTTCGGCCCAATCCTCGT
>JBLNBI010000025.1:0-3743 GCA_050259815.1 Actinomycetota bacterium
CTTCCCGGGCATAGCCGGTGATTTCGGTGAATTTGGGATTGACGTACTCGATGCGAGCATCGGTGCCGGTGATGAGGATGGACACCGGGCACTGCTCCACGGCCCGCTGGAACTGGCGCAGTTCCGTCTCGGCCTGTTTGCGGTCGGTGATGTCGGCGCCCTCCGCCAGGGCGAGGACCAGCTTGCCATCGTCATCCAGGATGGGCTGGAGCTGAAAATCCACAGTCCGCACGGTACCGTCCGCCGCCGGATGGGTGGCTTCGAAACGGCTGGGGCGCCCCCCCGCCAGCTCGGCGAAGGCCTGGCGGAGCCGGGCCTGCTGGGACGGGTCATGGGACCACCAGGGGGTGCTCCACAGGGACTTGCCGATGATGTCCTCGGGCCAGGCCCCGGCCAGGTTGAGGGCCGAGCGGTTGAGGTCGCGCACCGTGCCGTCCAGGTCCAGGATGGCCATGTATTCGCTGGCCTGGTTGAACACGGCCCGGCGCCGCATCTCGCTGTCCAGGAGGCGCTGCTGGGTACGGCGGCTTTCCCGCAGGGCGAACTCCAGGTATTCGTTTTCCAGCTGCCGCACCACGTCATGCTCGGACAGCACGCCGGCCACCCGGCCCTCCTCGTCCACCACCACCAGGTGGCGGATGCGCTGGGCCTGCATGCGATCCATGGCTTCGTGCAGATGGGTGCCTAGGGGAATGGTCGCCACCGGGCTGCTCATGACTTCGGCCAGAGGCCGCTCCAGGGCGCCGCTGCCCTGGCGGTAGAAGCGCACCGCGTCCCGCTCGGTGACGATCCCCACGGGAATCCGGGCCTCGGCCACCACGATGCAGTTGGCATCCCGGGCCGCCATGGCGGCCACCGCCTCGCCCAGGCGGGCATCCGGAGCCAATACCGGCACCTGGACGCTCATCACGGCCCGCACGTCGCGGAGGCGGCGGTAGAAGTCCATGCCCAGGTGGAAGCGGAAATCGCTGTCGCTGACGATGCCCACCGGACGGCCTTCCCCGTCGGTCACCAGGAGATGGCGCACCCCCTTCTCGGCCATCAGGTGGTAACCCTCGTGGAGGCTCACGGTCTGCCGGGCGGAAAGGAGGGGGAATGCCATCACCACCCCAACCGGCTGCTCCGGCGGCACCTGGGATTCCAGGGCCCGCAGGATGTCCCGTTCGGTGACGATGCCCACCGGCTTGCCCTGGTCCGCCACCAGCACCGAACTGATATGGGCGGTCTCCATGACCTCGGCGGCCCGGGCCAGGCTCGCCTCCCGATCCACCGTCACGAGATTCCACGTCATGAGCTGGGCCAGGGTTTTTTCGGACATGGAAAAGTGCGGCAAAAGGCTGAAAAACCAGCCATTTTACCGCCCCGGCCCGTACCCGGCCAAGCCAAATGTCACATCACAGAGTCATTTGCGCCCGGCCTTGGCGGAGACCGGAGCGGCCACTATCACGTCTTTCGGCGCCAGTGCTCGCGCCCGCAACTGGCCGCAGCCGCCGTCGATATCCTGGCCGGCGGAATTCCTGAGTTTGGTGAGGATGCCCCGGCCATGCAGCTCCCGGGCCAGGGCCTGGGCCCGCTCGGCGGAGGGGCGGGAAAAGCCCAGGCCGTCCACCGTGTTGAAGGGGATCATGTTCATGATGGCGTACTTGCCCTTCAAGAGCCGGACGATGCCCTCCACTTCCTCGGGGGTGTCGTTCACCCCCTCCAGCAGGGTCCATTGGTACTGGACGGGGTAGCCGGTGGTGCGGGCGTAGGCTTCGGCCAGGTCCACCAGCTCGTCGGGATCGATGCGGGGCGCCTTGGGCAGGAGCTGGGCCCTCAGCTCCGCCCGGGTGGTGTGGAGCGACAGGGCCAGGGCGGGCTTCACCGTGCCCCGGGGCAGGCGCTCGAACACCCGCCGGTCGCCGACGGTGGAGAACACCAGGTTCTTGTGGCCGATGGCCCCGGCGGTGCCGAGAACGTCGATGGCTTCCAGGACATTGTCCAGGTTGTGGGCCGGCTCACCCATGCCCATGAACACCACCTTCTTCACCACCCGGCGGGTGCGGGCCAGGACCACCTGGGCGACGATCTCGGCGCTGCCCAGCTGGCGCAAGAGGCCGTCCTTGCCGGTCATGCAGAAGACGCAGCCCACCGCGCAGCCCACCTGGGTGGAGACGCAGAGGCCATCCCGGGGGAGCAGCACGCTTTCCACCGTCTGGCCGTCGGCGAGCGCCACCAGCAGGCGGGCGGAGCCGTCCTCGCCGGGATGCTCGGACGAGATGCGGGCCAGGCCCTCCAGGTCGGCGGCCAGGGCGGGCAGTTCCCCCCGGATGGGCAGGGGCAGGAAGTCCTCGGCCCTGGCCCGGCGGGCGCCGTAGTCCAGGGGACGGGCCTGGGTCCAGGCCCGCAGGATGCGCTCCTCGTGGCAGGCCTTGGCGCCCAGGGCCCGCAGGCGCTGGCGGATGTGTTCGATACGCATGGGGGGCGAATGCTACACCGCCGCCCCACGCTCCGGTAGAGGGCGGGAATCAGGCAGAGAATCAGCCCAGCGGACGGCGCATCACCCGCATGGCGGACAGGGAAAATCCCAGCCGGCCGTAGGTGGCCTGGGCCCGGTAGTTGTCGGCATCGGTGAGCAGCGTCACCCGGGCCATGCCCTCGTCCCGGGCCCAGGCGATGACGTGCTCGATGAGCCGCCGCCCCAGGCCCTGGCCGCGGAAGTGGGCGCTCACGATCACGTCCTCCAGGAGCATCACCAGAGCGCCCTCGGCAGTGCTGACCGTGATGAGGCCGTTGGCCATGCCCGCCACCAGGCCATCCACCTTGAGGACGAAGAGCCGCCCGAGGGCCGGGTTGTCCAGGATGAGCTTGAGGCCCCGGCGCTGCTTGTCCGGCTGGGGCTGGAAATCCGCTTCCTGGGTGAACAGTTCGGTGAGGAGGCTGGTCATGGCCTCCAGGTCGGCGGGGGTGGCGAAGCCGATGGCAATATCCGGCATGGATTGTCCTCCTGGGCAGGTTTTTGTCGCATTCCCGACAAGGGGTGACGGGAAAAAGTATCGAAAAATCAATAGCCGTTTGATGGCACCGCTCTTGCTCTGCAATCTCCAGACCACCGGAGACTGCCATGAAGACCAGCGAAATCCAGGCCCTTCTCGACGAGCCCGCCTGCAGCCACAACACCAAGGAGAAATCCGGCTGCGCCCGGCCCAAGCCCGGCGCCACCGCGGGGGGATGCTCCTTCGACGGCGCCCAGATCGCCCTGCTGCCCATCGCCGACGTGGCCCACATCGTCCACGGCCCCATCGCCTGCGCCGGCAGCTCCTGGGACAACCGGGGCACCCGCTCCACGGGCCCCACCCTCTACCGCACCGGCATGACTACCGACCTGTCGGAAGCCGACGTGGTCATGGGCCGGGGCGAGAAGCGCCTTTTCCACGCCATCAAGCAGGCCATCGAGGACTATTCCCCGGCGGCCGTGTTCGTCTACGCCACCTGCGTCACTGCCCTCATCGGCGACGACATGGAGGCGGTGTGCAAGGCCGCCGCCGAGCGCTGGGGCGTGCCGGTGGTACCGGTAGATGCAGCCGGCTTCTACGGCACCAAGAACCTGGGCAACCGCCTGGCCGGGGAGGCCATGTTCAAGCACGTCATCGGCACCCGGGAGCCGGAACCCGCCCTCCCCCATCCGGCGGGCATCGCCACCCACGACATCAGCCTGATCGGGGAATACAACATCGCCGGGGAGTTCTGGCACGTGGCGCCCC
>JBLNBI010000026.1:0-8917 GCA_050259815.1 Actinomycetota bacterium
TGGCGAAAAAGATGTGGGAGGCATCCTCGATGAAGTGGTGCACCGGCTGGCCAACCTTGCCCATGTGGGTCATGGCATAGCCGAACAGGACCGCCAGCAGCAGCACCTGGAGGAGGTCGCCGGAGCCGGTAAAGGCGTCAGTGAAGGTCTTGGGGATGATGTGGAGCAGGAAGTCCACCGTGCTCTGCTCGGAGGCCGCCTTGGCGTAGTTGGCCACCGCCTTGGCGTCCAGGGTCTGGGGATCGACATTGAACCCGGCCCCCGGCTGGACGAGGTGCATGACCACCAGGCCGATGGCCAGGGCGAAGGTGGAGACCACCTCGAAATAGAGCAGGGCCTTGCCGCCGACCCGGCCGACCTTCTTCATGTCCCCGGTCCCGGCAATGCCGAGGACGACGGTACAGAAGATCACCGGGCTGATGAGCATCTTCACCAGGGCGATGAAGCCGTCCCCCAGGGGCTTGAGGCTGGCCCCGGCTTTCGGATCGAAGTACCCCAGCAGTCCGCCGGCAAGGATGGCGAGCAGGACCCAGAAATAAAGATGGCTGGTTAAGCGCTTCATGGTCGGTTACCCCTGGTGAAGTTGAGGCGGACACGCGTCCTGCGCCTGATCAATTCACATTAGGAGATGGAATCGATATTGCCTAGTGAAGCGCGGCCCTCCTTGCGAAGGATTTTTCGGGCCTCCTGAAAGAAAGAGGCCGCTTCCCGGCGGAAAGCGGCCTCTTCATGGCATTGTCAGCCCGTCGTACGCTATTTCAGAGTCATCAGATAGGCGATCACGTCGGTCCGGGCGGCTGCGTCGGCAAGGCCGTCGTATTTCATCTTGCCTCCCGGCACCACCTTGCGCGGGGTGGTGATGTAGGCGTCGATCTTGTCCGGGGACCAGGCGATGCCGCTCTGCTTCATGGCATCCGAATAGGCGAAGTCAGGCACCGAACCGGCCTTGCGGCCATTGACTCCGAACAGGGGCGGGCCCTTCTTGGCCTTGCCTTCCTTGGCGCTGTGGCAGTCGCCGCACTCCTCGGCGAATACGTCGGCACCTTTCCTGGCATCGCCGGCCGCCAGGGCGTGACCGGAGATGGCAATGAGGGAGCCGAGGAGCAGTCCGCTAAACAGGCGTTGGGTGGAAATCATGGCGGGCTCCTTTAGATGGCGGTCCACACGAAGAAGGACAGGGTGTTGTTGTCCCGGGCCTTGCGGTCGGCGCCGTTGTCGTCGATGTAGTGGCTGCCGCCGTTGTAGCGGTTGTAGCCGGTGTATTGGGCGCCCAGGCGGACATTGGCCCAGGGCGCGCCCCAGGAGGATTCCTTGCCCCAGGGGGTCCAGTCGGCCTGGAGCATGTAGCCGGCGGTATTGGGGCGGCCGTTGTAGGAGGCAGCGCCGTACAGCCCGGCATCGGCCTTGCCCCGGCTGTCGAACAGCCCGGCGGTCAGGCCCCAGGTCTGGGCATAGTGGTAGGAAGCCGCAATGCGGGCCTGGTCCAGGGTGTCCTTCGGGTTGCTGGAGGCCAGGGCGGTGCCGAAGGTGTAGTTCAGCTTCTGCCGTTCATGGACGTAGCTGGCATTCACCGTGAAGATGTGCTGGCGGTTGCCCAGGAACTGGTAGGAGGCGTCGATGCCCAGGTCCCGGTAGCGGTCTGCCGTGCCGGGATCGTCGGGGTTCTGGACGCCGGCATCGAAGCCGAAGAGGCCCACCGAGAAATTGTCCCGCTTCATGTCCTTGAAGTAGGCCAGGCGCCAGTAGGTGGCCAGGCCCTTGAACTGGCCCGGGTCGATGCCCCCGGCGGCGACGCGGCCGGTATTCACCATGTTCACGCCGGTACGGGACAGGGAGCCGTAGGCGCCCAGTTCGGCGTAGAAATTCTTGTCCCAAAGGGTGTAGGCATTCACCCCGGCGACGCTGCCGGCCAGGTTTTCCACGATGGGCGAAGGCCCGAAGCCGAAGCCGAAATCCGAGGCGGTGTAGGGGAAGCGCCACTGGCCCAGGGTGTTGAACGGATCGGTCAGGGTCGGGTTGCTGTTCAGGGACAGACCCACCACGCCTTCCTTGTCGCCCAGCTTGAGGTTGCGGGCGTAGCGGATGTCCATCTGATCCAGGCTGGATTTGCGCTCGAAGCCGGCGTAGGTGGATTGGACGAAGGTGCCGACATGGTCGCTCAGGCGCCCCGCCAGGAAGACCGAGGCTTCCTGCATGCCGCCGTTGTTGTTGGGGTTGCCGTGCAGCGCAGGATCGGGCGCCGGGTTGTCCTTGGCCGTCCGGGTCCAGTTGGCGACCATCATGGCCGACAGGGGCACCTTGCCGCCCTGGCCGTCGCTGTCGGTATAGCCCCCCAGCTTGAAATTCATGCCGTAGGGGGTCAACTGGGGGCCGAAGCCGCCCACGTGGCAGGCGGCGCAGTCGGCGCCGGTCTGGCGGGCGTAGCTGGGGACTGCCTGGGCGGAGGGGGCCAGGAAGGCCAGGGCGGAGGCCAGGGAGAGCGCGGCGCCCAGCCATGCCGTTCGGGATTTTCTCGTGGAGGGATGACTGCTCATGGGTTGTGCCTTTCCGATGATGGATTCATTCATGGTCGGGCCGGACTTTAGCGATGCCAAGCTGAAGAAATCCTGACGCTGTCCCCATTGCCCGTAGGGGTATCGTCAGCGGATCGCAAGCTTGCCGAAGTCATCATCGGCCTCCGGATATATCAGGAGATCGTGATGAAGTCTTTGTGGAACCGCTTTCGCCGCCAGCGTTCCTGGGCCAAGCTGCTGGAGGTCGAGGCCCTGGCCCTCATGCTGGTGGGCGGACTGTTGTTCGCCGGCGGCAAGGTGACCCTGGACCATACCAACACCATCGAGTTCTGCATCTCCTGTCACGAGATGAAGGACAACAATTTCGAGGAATACAGCCACACCATCCACGCCCGCAACCGGACCGGCGTCAAGGCGGTGTGCTCCGACTGCCACGTCCCCCACGAATTCGCCGACACCCTGGTGCGCAAGGTGAAGGCCGCCAACGACGTGTTCCACCACTTCATGGGCACCATCGATACGCCGGAGAAGTTCGAGGAGCGCCGCCTGGAACTTGCCAAACGGGTATGGCTGCGGATGAAGGAAACCGATTCCCGGGAATGCCGCCACTGCCACGACACCGAGGCCATGGACCCAGAGAAGCAGGGCCGCACCGCCCGCAAGCAGCACCAGAAGATCGGCGCGGACGGCAAGACCTGCATCGACTGCCACTTCGGCATCGCCCACAAGGAACCGGCGGGGGGCGTGGAGCCGGCTGACGTGGTAGCGGGCCAGTAGGCGGGAGGTCCGGCAATGCGTCTACTGATCGTCGAGGACGATACCCTGGTCGCCCTGGGCCTCAAGCAGAGTCTGGGGCAGGCCGGTTACACGGTGGATCTCGCCACCAGCGCCGAAGAGGCCGGGGCCTACTTGGCCGCCGAGTCTTTCGACCTGGCGGTGGTGGACATCGGCCTGCCCAAGGCCGACGGCTTCACCCTCATCCGGGAACTGCGGGCCGGGGGAAATTGCCTGCCGGTCTTGGTCCTGTCCGCCCGGGGCAGCATGGAGGATACGGTCAGCGGCCTGGACGTCGGCGCCGACGACTACATGACCAAGCCTTTCCGGGTGCCGGAGCTGGTCGCCCGCATCCGGGCCCTCATCCGCCGTTCCCACGCCATTTCCAACAGCCGCCTCACCCATCGCGGCCTCACCCTGGACACGGCCAAGCGGATCGCCACCCTGGAGGACCAGCCCCTGGACCTCACCAACCGGGAATGGGCCATCCTGGAGTCCCTGCTCCTGGCCTCCCCGAAGGTGGTGAGCAAGGACGGCCTGGTGCAGCGCCTGGCCGGCTGGGACCGGGACATCACCCCCAACGCCGTCGAGGTCCACGTCTCCCGCCTGCGCAGCAAGCTCCAGCCCGGGAATATCGAAATCCGGACGGTGCGGGGCATCGGCTACCGCATTGACGCCGAGGCCGCCTGACATGCATCTTCCGACCCACCTGGGGCTCCACCAGCGGCTACTCCTGGCCATCCTGGTGCCCATGAGCCTGGTTTTCGCCCTCAACGTCGTGCTGGACTACCGCCTGGCGAAGGAGACTGCCGACCGGGCCTACGACCAGTCCCTGACCGACGCCGCCCTGGACATCGCCGCCCACATCCAGGGGGGCGGCTCCCACCCCGATTTCGAGCTGTCCTCCGAGGCGGAGGCCATGCTCCGCCGGGATGCCGCCGACCAGGTCTATTTCGCCGTCCGTGACCGGGAGGGCAGGCTCCTGGCCGGGGACGAGGAACTGCCCGCCGGCCGCCGTCCCGCCGGGAAGCAATTCCTGTTCGACGACAGCCGCTTCAAGGGGGAGAACATCCGCTCCGCCTCCCACCGCATCGAGAGCCCGGGCGGCGAGGTGCTCATCACGGTGGCGGAAACCACGGCCAAGCGGGACCGGGCCAGCCGCCACATCCTGACCGCCATGGTGTTGCCCAACCTGGGGCTTATCGCTTCCATCTTCCTGGTGGTGTATTTCGGCGTTCGGCGGGGCCTGAAGCCTCTCATCAAGATCGAGGAGCAGATTGCCGCCCGCTCACCTCGGGACCTGCGGGAAATCGAAGTGAATACCGCGCCCCGGGAAATCCAGCCCATGCTTTCCCGCCTGAACCAGCTTTTCGGCCTCCTTCGGGAGGCTTCGGCGGCCCAGCAGCGCTTCCTGGCCGATGCCGCCCACCAGTTGCGCACGCCCCTGGCGGGCCTGCAGACCCACATCGACCTGGGGATCGAGGAGGGGCGCTTCCGGGAGGATTCGGAGCGCCTGGCCCATATCCAGGACGCCATCGCCCGCATGGCCCATCTGGTCACCCAGCTTCTGAGCTACGCCCGGGCCGAGCCGAGCGCCGCCGCCAACCAGCCCTTCGAGACGGTGCCCCTCCATTCCCTGGCCGAACAATCCGCGTCCATCTTCCTCGACCGGGCCATCGGCAAGGGTATCGACCTGGGCTTCGACATCGAGCCGGCCTCGGTGTCGGGCATCGCCTGGATGTTGCGGGAAGCCCTCGGCAACCTCATCGACAACGCCCTGCGCTACACCCCGGCGGGCGGCGTGGTGACGGTGCGCAGCCGGATGACGGAGGCCGGGCCGCGGCTGGAGGTGGAGGATGACGGTCCGGGTATCCCGGCCACGGAAAGGGAGCGGGTCTTCGAGCGCTTCTACCGCCTGCCGGGGACGGCCGGGGACGGTTGCGGATTGGGCCTGTCCATTGTCAGGGAAATCGCCGAACTCCACGGCGCCCGGATTGCCATCGAGGATGGCGAGGGGCGGGGGATGCGGATTGCCCTGGTTTTCGCCTGCCCAGAACCGGCTTCCGGGGCTGCCGTTTCCTGACGCCCCGGGGCCGCCTTACCAGGCGGGCGTAGCGGCGGGCGGCGGGGGAGGCGGTTGGTCGATCCAGGCGCCGGAAGCGCCGCAGGCAGCAGCCAGGGCGATGGCGAGGGCCACCAGGAAGGCAGCGACGCCGCCGCCCCGGGCGGATTCGCCCTGCGCCACGGCCTTGTCGCCGGTGATCATGGGGATGACCAGATTGTCCTTCTTCACCTGGGCGTAGAAGGCGATGGCGGCGATATGCAGCCCCGCCAGGACCATCAGGACATTGAAGGCCTTGTGGTGCAGCCAGGTGGCGGTGTCGCCCGCGGCGCTGCCGATCAGGGCGTGGAAGGGGCCTTCGTAGCCGATGTCGTCGTTATAGGCGCACAGGCCGGTGCCCACCTGGAAAACCACCAGGGCGAGCAGCCCGAAGACCGACAGGGCGCCCACGGGATTGTGGCCGATGCCGTGCCAGGAGCCGGCCAGATAGGCCTTGATCTTGGCGGGAGTCGGGAAAAAGGCAGCGAAGCGGGCGTAGGTGGAGCCGATGAAGCCCCACACCAGCCTGAAGGCCACCAGGCCGACGATGAGGAAACCCAGTCGGCCGTGCCAGATGAGCCAGGTGCCGCCGGTTTCCCCGGTGTACCAGGCCCCGGCGACGGAGAACGCCAGCAGCCAGTGGAAGAGGCGGGTCGGGAGATCCCAGACCCGGATTTTCCTGCCGGCTGCCGTCGCCGTCATACCACGGCGCCTTCTTCGTTGGCGCCTTCGACCACCTTCTTCTGCTTGATGAACTGCTCCCGGGACACGCCCAGCCACATGACCAGCGGGCTGGCCACGAGGACGGAGGAGTAGATGCCGAAGCAGATGCCGATGGTCAGCGCCAGGGCGAAGTAGTGCAGGGTTTCGCCGCCGAAGACCAGCATGGACAGGACCATGAGCTGGGTGCAGCCGTGGGTGATGATGGTGCGGCTGATGGTGCCGGTGATGGCGTGGTCCAGCACCTCGGGGGTGGAGAGGCCGCGCACCTTCTTGAAGGTTTCCCGGACCCGGTCGAAGACCACCACCGATTCGTTCACCGAGTAGCCCAGCACCGCCAGGACCGCCGCCAGCACCGAGAGGGAGAATTCCCACTGGAAGAAGGCGAAGAAGCCCAGGATGATCACCACGTCGTGGAGGTTGGCGATGATGGCCGAAACGGCGAAGCGCCATTCGAAGCGGATAGCCAGGTACACCACGATGCCGACGATGACCAGGAGCAGCGCCATGGCGCCGTTCTCGGCCAGTTCCTTGCCCACCTGGGGACCGACGAATTCGACCCGCCGCAGGCTGGAGCCCGGGGCGTCGGCGGCCAGGGCGTTCATGACTGCCTGGCCGAGTTGGGAGGTGTTCTGGTCACCCTTCAGGGGCAGGCGGATCAGGACGTCCTGGGAGGAACCGAAGTTCTGCACCGAGTAGTCGGAGAAGCCCGCCTTGCCCAGGGCGCCGCGGACCTTCTCCAGATCGGCGGCCCCCCCCTAGCG
Source organism: Actinomycetota bacterium (assembly GCA_050259815.1). GTDB lineage: Bacteria > Pseudomonadota > Gammaproteobacteria > Burkholderiales > Rhodocyclaceae > JAGTRP01. Next base: position 6,873 of record JBLNBI010000026.1, read on the forward strand.
GACCTCGATAAGGGTGCCGCCGGTGAATTCCACCGACAGGTGCAGTCCATTGACGACCAGGAAGAAGACCGCCAGCAGGAAGGTGATGAGGGAAATGATATTGAACTTCAGCGCATGGCGCATGAAGGGAATATCACGGTGGATACGGAAGAATTCCATGATTCGTAACCCTTATTTCGTCGCCAGGCCCGGCTTCCAGACCTGGCCGATGGCGACCTTGGCGAGCTTTTTCTTGCTGCCGTAGATGAGGTTCACCAGGGCGCGGGAAACCACCACCGCCGAGAAGATGGAGGTGAGGATGCCCAGGCAGTGGACCACCGCAAAGCCCCGCACCGGGCCGGAGCCGAAAATCAGCAGGGCCAGGCCGGCGATGAGGGTGGTGACGTTGGAGTCCAGGATGGTGTCGAAGGCCCGCTCGTAGCCGGCGGCGATGGCCGCCTGGGGCGGCACCCCGTTCCGCAGTTCCTCCCGTACCCGCTCGTTGATGAGCACGTTGGCGTCGATGGCCATACCGAGGGTCAGGGCGATAGCCGCGATGCCGGGCAGGGTCAGGGTCGCCTGGAGGAGCGACAGAATGGCCACCAGGAACAGCAGGTTGGAGGCCAGGGCCAGGACCGAGATCATGCCGAACATCTGGTAGTAGATGATCATGAAAATGGCGATGGCGGCGAAGCCCCACAGGGTGGAGTGGAAGCCCTTTTTGATGTTGTCGGCGCCCAGGGAGGGGCCGATGGTCCGTTCCTCGATGATGTCCATGGGGGCAGCCAGGGAGCCGGCCCGAAGCAGCAGGGCGGTATCGTTGGCTTCCATGGTGCTCATGCGGCCGGAAATCTGGACCCGGCCGCCGCCGATCTCGGTGCGGATCACCGGGGCGGTCACGACCTCGCCCTTGCCCTTCTCGATGAGGAGGATGGCCATGCGCTTGCCGACGTTCTCCCGGGTGATGTCCTTGAAGATGCGGGCGCCGGCGGAATCCAGGGTGAGGTGCACCGCCGGTTCGTGGGTCTGGCCGTCGAAGCCCGGCTGGGCGTCGGTGAGGCGGTCGCCGGTGAGGACCACCTGCTTCTTCACCAGCAGTTGCTGGCCGCCCCGCTCGGTGTAGAGCTCGTCGCCGAAGGGCACGTTGCCGCCCAGGGCGGCCTGCAGGGCGCCGGGAGCATCGTCCACCATGCGGATTTCCAGGGTGGCGGTGCGGCCCAGGATGTCCTTGGCCTTGGCGGTGTCCTGCACGCCGGGGAGCTGGACCACGATGCGGTCCAGGCCCTGCTGCTGGATCACCGGCTCGGCGACGCCCAGCTCGTTGATCCGGTTGTGCAGGGTGGTGATGTTCTGCTTGAGGGCGAATTCCTGGATGCGCTTCTGGGCTTCCGGCTTCAGGGTCGCCACCAGGCGCAGATCCTCGCCTTCGCCGGCGTCGGCCAGGGCCAGGTCCGGCTGGCCTTCGGCAATGGCGGAGCGGGCCTTGTCGCGGAGGTCGGCTTCCCGGAACTTGACGACCAGGCGGTCCCCTTCCCGGTTGATACCGGCGTGGCGGATGTTCTTGTCCCGCAGCAGGGTGCGCAGGTCGGCGGAGGTGGAGTCCAGGCGCTTGAGCAGCGCCCCCTTCATGTCCACCTGGAGCAGGAAGTGCACGCCGCCCCGCAGGTCCAGACCCAGGTACATGGGCAGGGCGTGGAGGCTGGTGAGCCACTGGGGCGAGGCGGACAGCAGGTTCAGGGCGACCACGTACTGGGGATCGGCCGGATCGGGATTGAAGGCCTTTTCCAGGGCGTCCTTGGCCTTCAGCTGGGTGTCGGTGTCCTTGAAGCGGACCTTGACGCCGTTGGTGTCGAGCTGGATGCCGTCATTGGCGACACCGGCGGTCTTCAGGACTTCCTCGGCCCGGGCCTGGGTCTTGGCGTCCACCTTGAGGGTGGCCTTGGCGCTGGAAAGCTGCACGGCCGGCGATTCGCCGAAGAAATTGGGAAGGGTGTAGATGAAGCCCAGCACCAGCGCCACGGCGACGATGATGTACTTCCACAGGGGGTATCGGTTCATAGGAGACC
>JBLNBI010000027.1:0-14809 GCA_050259815.1 Actinomycetota bacterium
CTGGAGCAGGAGAAGCACGCCGGCCGCATCGGCCAGCACCGTCCCTTCCTGCGGGGCGGCATCTGGCGCAATTTCCTGTCCCGCTACCCGGAGGCCAACTGGGCCCACAAGCGCATGCAGGGCCTCTCCGACCGCCTGGCCGCCCAGCCCCGCCACAGCCCCGCCCTCACCGCCCGGCTCTACAAGGCCCAGGCCAACGACGCCTACTGGCACGGTCTGTTCGGCGGCCTCTACCTGCCCCACCTGCGACGGGCGGTGTGGAACAACATCGCGGCCCTGGAGGCGGAACTGGACCGCCGCCAGCCCCGTCCGGCAATCGAGCAGGGGGACTTCGACCTGGACGGCCGCGTCGAGACCGCCTGCCACGATGCAAAGCTCCAGGTGGTGGTGCGGGACGACGGCCTGGCCGCCGCCCGGGAACTGATCAGCTATCCCCTCTCCCACAATTTCGGCGACACCCTCTGCCGCTACCGGGAGCACTACCACGACAGGATTTCCCAGGGGGCCAGCCGGGAGCACCAGGGCGACGGCATCGCCTCCGCCCACGACATCGTGCGCTTCAAGGACCCGGTGGCCCCGGAGGACATCATCCCGGATACCCTGCCCCGGGCCCTCTGGCTGGATTTCATCGATGAGCAGCCCCTGGTGGATTACGTACCGGACGAGAAGCAGGCGCTCACTTATCATCGCTCCGGAGTCGAGAAGCGCTATGAGCTCGCCGACGGCCGGCTCACCGTGACCTGGCGCTTCACCGCCCTGGCCGGCCGCCGCTTCGCCACCGTCCTCAACCTCGCCATGCCGAGCTGCGACGGATTCCTGGGCCGCTACGTCCTGGCCGACGGCAGCATCCCGGGCGGCTTCGGCCAACCCCTGGAACAAAACGACGCCCGCAAGCTCAAGCTGGAGGACGGCGTCCTGGGCGGTGCCGTGGAAATCGCCCTCGGCGACCCGGCCAACCTCCGGGGCCGTCCCCACCGTACCGTTTCCCAATCGGAAGCCGGATTCGAGAAAATAATGCAGGCGGTCGAGCTGACCTTCGCCTGGGACATCCCCGGCGACGACTTCGTCCTGACCTGCCAATTCAACGTTCAGCCCCAGCCCTGACCATGACCGGAAAAATCTACCAACTCGAAGTCAATCCCCAGATTCCCCCGCGCCTGGAACGGCTGGAGGAAATGGCCAACAACCTTTGGTACAGCTGGGACCGTCCCACCCGGGCCGTCTTTTCCAGCCTTTCCCGGGCCCTGTGGGCCGCCGTGGGCCACAACCCCAAGGCCTTCCTGAAGCGGGTGGACCAGAAACGCCTGGAATCCGCCGCCGAGAACCCGGTCTTCCTGGGGTCCCTCAACCGGGTACTGTCGGCCTACGACACCTACCATGAGCTGGAGGCCACCCAGCACAGCCGCCTCTTCCAGGAAGACGACCTGATCGCCTATTTCTGCGCCGAATTCGGCTTCCACGAAAGCCTGCCCATCTATTCCGGCGGCCTCGGCATCCTGGCGGGCGACCACTGCAAGGCGGCGAGCGACCTGGGCCTGCCCTTCGTGGGCGTCGGCCTCCTCTACCGCCAGGGCTATTTCCACCAGTCCCTGGACGCGGACGGCGGCCAGCATGCCACCTACAGCGATTCCGATTTCGACGACCTGCCGGTGAATCCCGTCCTCGACGCCGAGGGCAGGCACATCCAGGTGGGCGTGGACATGCCCGGCCGTATCGTCCAGGCCCGGGTGTGGGACGCCAAGGTCGGCCATGTCCGCCTCATCCTCCTGGACACCTGGCTCCCCGAGAATTCCGAGCATGACCGGGACATCACCCACCGGCTCTACGGCGGCGACAAGAACACCCGCATCGAGCAGGAAATCCTCCTGGGGGTGGGCGGCGTCCGCGCCCTGGCGGCCGTCGGCCTGAAGCCCACCGTCTGGCACATCAACGAGGGCCACGCCGCCTTCCTGGTGCTGGAGCGCATCCGGGGGCTGGTGAAGAACGGCATCGACTATGCCGCCGCCCTGGAGGCGGTGGCCGCCAACGTGGTGTTCACCACCCACACCCCGGTGCCGGCGGGCCACGACCATTTCTCGGCGGACATGATCCGGCACTATTTCCACAACTGGTGCCAGGAACTCAACCTGCCGCCGGAAACCCTGGTGGCCCTGGGCGCCGAGCCCGGCCAGCCGGATTTCAACATGACGGCGCTGGCCATCCGCGGCTCCCGCTACCAGAACGGCGTCTCCCGCATCCACGGCGACGTTTCCGCCCGCATCTGCGCCCACCTGTGGCCCCAGATCTCGCCGGAAGAGAACCCCATGGACTACGTCACCAATGGCGTCCATATCCCCACCTTCCTGGCCACCGAGTGGTACGAGACCTTCGACCGCTACCTGGGGGTGGGCTGGCACCAGCGCCAGACCGACGCCGGCTGCTGGGACGGCATCCACCGCATTCCGGACCAGACCTTCTGGAGCATCCGCCAGCTGCTGAAATCCCAGCTCCTGCACCTGGTGCGGGACCGGATGCGGGTTCAGCACTTCCGCAACCAGGGCTCCCCCGCCCACCTGGACCGGCTCCTCAAACTGGCCGACCCGGCCAAGCCCAATGTGCTGACCATCGGCTTCGCCCGCCGCTTCGCCACCTACAAGCGGGCCGCCCTCCTCTTCCAGGACCCCCAGTGGCTGCAGGAGATCATCTCCGACGCGGACCGGCCGGTGCTCTTCCTCTTCGCCGGCAAGGCCCACCCGGCGGACCAGCCGGGCCAGGAGATCATCCGCCGCATCGCCGAGATGGCGAAACGCCCGGAATTCGAGGGCCGCATCCTGCTGGTGGAAGGCTACGACCTGCACCTCTCCCGCCGCCTGGTCACCGGGGTGGACGTGTGGCTCAACAACCCCATCTATCCCCTGGAGGCCTCGGGCACTTCGGGCATGAAGGCCGCCATGAACGGCGCCCTCAACCTGTCCGTCCTGGACGGCTGGTGGGGCGAGGGCTACGACGCCGACCATGGCGAAGCCAACGGCTGGGCCATCAAGCCTGCCTCCGGCACCCTGGACGATGCCCGCCGGGACGCCGAGGAGGCCCGCACCCTGTACGAAATCCTCCAGGACCAGGTCATCCCCACCTATTACCGCACCGGCCCCATGGGCTATTCGCCGGAGTGGGTGGCCATGGCTAAGCGTTCCATCGCCACCATCACCCCCCGCTTCAACGTCAATCGGATGGTGGGGGAGTACGTCCAGAAGTTCTACACCCAGGCAGCCCAGCATGGCCGGCGTTACGCCGCCGATTCCTACGCCCCCGCCCGCTCCGTCGCCGAGTGGAAGGCCCGGGTCCGCGCCGCCTGGCCCGGGGTGCGGCTGAACCGTCTGGATACGCCGGCGCGGCGCATCACTTTCGGCGCTCCCCTGCGCATCGAGGTGGCGGTGCAGTTGAACGGCCTCGCCCCCGAGGACGTGACGGTGGAGGCCCTGTTCGGCCGCCCGGCCAGCGATCACCTGTCCGGCAAGCCGCGCCACTACGCCTTGACCCACACCGGCACCACCGCCGGGGGCGAACACCTCTTCTCCATTGACTTCACCCCCGAGCAGTGCGGCAAGCTGGAATACCAGATTCGGGCTTATCCTTCGCATCCCCTGCTCACCCACAAGTTCGAAACCGGCCTGATGGTATGGCTATGAATATCGTCCAAACTCCGGCATGGCAGGCCCTGGCCGCCCATGTCGACACCCTGCGCCCCCGGCATCTGCGGGACCTGTTCGCCGCCGACCCGCAGCGCTTCGACAACCTCTCCCTGCGCCACGACGGCCTGCTCCTGGATTTCTCCAAGCAGCGGGTGACCGCCGAGACCCTGGGCCTCCTCCACCGCCTGGCGGCCACCGCCGACGTAACCGGCTGGGCGGCCCGGATGCGGGCCGGGGAAAAGATCAACCACACCGAAGACCGTGCGGTCCTCCATACCGCCCTGCGCGCCCTGGCGGGCAGCCCCGATGCCCGGCCGGAGGTGGCCGCCGTCCTGGCCCGTATGCAGTCCTTCTGCAACCGCATCCACGAGGAATACTGGCGGGGCTTTTCCGGCCAGCGCATCACCGACGTGGTGAATATCGGCATCGGCGGCTCGGACCTGGGCCCCCGCATGGCGACCCGGGCCCTGGCCGCCCGCCAGCAGCCCGATCTGAAAGTCCATTTCGTCTCCAACGTGGACGGCGCCGACCTGGCGGTGACCCTGGACGGGCTCAACCCCCGCACCACCCTGTTCATCGTCGCCAGCAAGACCTTCACCACCCTGGAGACCATGGCCAACGCCCGCACCGCCCGGGAGTGGCTGGTGGCGGCCGCCGGCAGCCGGGAGGCGGTAGCCAGGCACTTCGTTGCCGTTTCCACCAATCTCCAGGCCACCACCGAATTCGGCATCGCCCCGGAAAACGTCTTCGAGTTCTGGGACTGGGTGGGCGGCCGCTTCTCCCTGTGGTCCGCCATCGGCCTGCCCCTGGCCCTGGCCATCGGCTACCCGCAGTTCGAGGAATTGCTGGCCGGCGCCCACGACATGGACGAACACTTCTTCACCGCTCCGCCGGAGAAGAACCTCCCCCTGACCCTGGCCCTCCTGGCCCTGTGGAATACCGACTTCCTGGGCTCTGCCATCCATGCCGTCCTGCCCTATAGCCAGTCCCTGGCCCTGCTGCCCGCCCATCTCCAGCAGCTGGAAATGGAAAGCAACGGCAAGCAGGTGAACCGGGACGGCCAGCCGGTGGGCGTGGATACGAATCCCATTCTTTGGGGGGAAGCCGGCACCAACGGCCAGCACTCCTTCTACCAGCTCATCCACCAGGGCGGACGGACCATCCCCTGCGACTTCATCGCCCTGCGGGAGGCCGACTACCCCCTGCCCGGCCACCACGAGCAGCTCCTGGCCAACTGTTTCGCCCAGTCGGCAGCCCTGGCCTTCGGCCAGACGGAAGCCGAGGTGCGGGCGGCCGGCGTTCCGGAGTCCCTGGTACCCTACAAGGTTTTCCCGGGCAACCAGCCTTCCAGCACCCTGCTCCTGCCGGACCTCTCCCCTTTCACCCTGGGTCAGTTGGTGGCCCTCTACGAGCACAAGGTGTTCTGCCTGGGCGCCCTGTGGGGCCTCAATTCCTTCGACCAATGGGGTGTGGAACTGGGCAAGCAGCTGGCCGGAAAACTCACCCCGGTCATCTCCGGGGACCGGGAGCCCGTCGGCTTCGACGCCTCCACCCGCGGCCTCATCGCCGCCCTGAGGAGCCGGCCATGAGCCGCCTCGCCGTCCTCTTCGCCACCTCCGAGATGGCCCCCTGGGTGAAGACCGGGGGACTGGGGGACGTAGCCGCCGCCCTGCCGGCCGCCCTGGACAAGGCCCGCCAGGACGTGCGGGTCCTCCTGCCCTGCTACCCTGCCCTGCGGGAGGCCTTCCCGGAGGCGACGGAAGTCGCCTCCCTGCCTTCCCTGGCCCCGGCCCTGCCCCCCGCCCGGCTGCTGGCCGCCGACAACGGCGGCGTGCCGCTCCTGCTGCTGGACTGCCCGCCCCTCTATGATCGGCCGGGCAATCCCTACCTCAATCCCCAGGGCCACGACTGGGACGACAACGCCATCCGCTTCGGGCTCCTGTCCCGAGTGGCGGCCCTCCTGGGCCAGAGCCATTCGCCCCTGGGCTGGCGGCCGGACGTGGTCCACGTGAACGACTGGCAGACCGCCCTGGCACCCGCCTACCTCCATTACGAGGGCGGCGCCCCCAGCGTGGTGACGGTGCACAACATCGCCTTCCAGGGCTGCTTCGGCCACGACCTGCTCCACGGCCTGGGGCTGCCGGAACGGGCTTGGCGCTTCGACGGGGTCGAGTACCACGGCAATCTGTCCTTCCTGAAGGCCGGCCTCCAATTTGCCCAGCAGATTTCCACGGTCAGCCCCACCTACGCCAAGGAAATCCAGGATCCCCACTTCGGCTACGGCCTGGCGCCCCTGCTCCGTTTCCGCGCCAATGCCCTGCGGGGCATCCTCAACGGCATCGACACCGATATCTGGAATCCGGCCACCGACCCGGCCCTGGAATTCCCCTACGCCGCCAACCGCCTGGCCGCCAAGCGCCAGAACAAGGCCGCCCTCCAGACCCTGCTGGGCCTGGAGGTGCGGGATGACCTGCCCCTTTTCGGCGCCGTCAGCCGCCTCACCCACCAGAAGGGCCTGGACCTGCTCCTGACCCTGGGCGAGGGCATCGCCCAGCTCCCGGGGCAGCTCGCCCTGCTGGGCAGCGGCGAGAAGGAACTGGAAGCCGGCTTCCGGCAACTGGCCGAAGCCCATCCCGGCCAGGTTTCCGTCACCCTCGGCTTCAACGAGACCCTGGCCCACCGCATCGAGGGGGGTGCCGACATTTTCCTGATGCCCTCCCGCTTCGAGCCCTGCGGCCTCAACCAGATGTACAGCCTGGCCTACGGCACGCCGCCCCTGGTGCGCGCCACCGGCGGCCTGGCGGACACGGTGGTGGATACCAACGACCAGACCCTCCTGGACAAGACGGCCAACGGCTTCGTCTTCCACGACGCCACGCCCCATGCCCTGTGGCTGACCATGGAGCGGGCCGCCGAGACCTGGAAGGACCGCCGCGCCTGGCAGCGTCTCCAGCAGAACGGCATGCGCCGCGATTTTTCCTGGCGGCAGGCGGCCGGCGAGTACGTGACGCTCTATAGGGACGCGCTCGCCGCTATGGTTTAATAGCGGCCATGCCGAAACTGACCCTCGTCGTCGCCATTGCCAAAAACCGCGTCATCGGGCGCGACAACCAGCTCCCCTGGCACCTGCCGGAGGACCTGGCCCATTTCAAGGCCGTCACCCTGGGCCATCCGGTCCTGATGGGACGGAAGACCTGGGAATCCCTGCCCCCCCGCTTCCGCCCCCTGCCCGGCCGGCGCAACATCGTCATCACCCGGCAGACGGGCTACGAGGCCCCCGGGGCCGAAGTGGCCGCTTCCGTCCAGGCCGCCCTGGCCCTGGCCGGCGACGACGTGGTGTGCTGCATCGGCGGCGCCGAGATTTTCGCCGCCACCCTGCCCCTGGCCGACACCCTGGAAGTCACCGAGGTGGACCTGGAGCCCGAAGGCGACACCTGGTTCCCGGCCATCTCCCCGTCCGAGTGGCGGGAAGCCGCCCGGGAGACCCACGTGGGCCAGGGCGGCATCGGCTACGCATTCGTCACCTACAAACGCATTCCCTAAAAGTTTTCAGGAGGTAACCCCATGTCCGGACACGGTTTCCACGTCCACGGCCCCCATGATCATGCGGTCGAGCACGCCAGCCACGGCGGCGACAATTTCGCATCCAAGATCGCCGTCATGACCGCCATCCTGTCCACGGTAGGCGCCCTGTTCGCCTACGAGGGCGGCGCCACCCAGAACGACGCCCTGCTCCACAAGAACGCCGCAGCCATCAAGAAGACGGAAGCGTCCAACCACTGGAACTACTACCAGGCCAAGAGCAACAAGCAGAACCTGGCCGAACTGGCCGTGGCCCTGAACGAGGGCGAGAAGAAGGCCCGCTACCAGCAGGAAGTGGAACGCTACAAATCCGAGAAGGCCGACATCAAGAAGGAAGCCGAGGCCCTGGAGGAAGAGGTCAAGGAGTTCAACCACAAGAGCGACGAGGCCATGCACCTGCACCACCGCTGGGCCCAGGCCATGACCGCCATCCAGATCGCCATCTCCATGGCCGCCATCACCCTGCTTTCCCGCAAGAAGTGGCTGAACTACGTGACCTACACGGCGGCCGGCGCCGGCGGCATCCTGGCGGCGCTGGCCCTGGCGCATATCTGAGGCGGAATCGACTCTACGTCCAACTTGCTTGGATATGAAAACGGCCCGGGCACTCCGGGCCGTTTTCATTTGGCGGCCGGATCAAGGCCCCGTGCTGCTGTTCGGACTGACGGTGCCGCCCGGCTCGATGGTCACCCCCGGCGAGATGATGGACCCCGGGCTGATGGTGCTGCTGTCCGCCCCCGACGTGCCGTTCTGGGGGGTTGAGCCGCTCGGGTTGGTGGTTGAACCGGTGTTGGCACCGCCGGTCGTGGTGGTGTCGGACGGCATGGCGCCAATGCTTCCCTGGGCGCCGCCGGGTACGGCCGCCCCGAACGTCCCCGTCACGTCGCTGGGCCCCAGGGGACCGATGGGGCTGGTGGCCGTGCTCGGGTTGGATGGGGTCGTCGGCAACGGAGGCAGGGGCGAGGTCACCGCGCCGTTGGTGGTCCCCGCGGCCGTGGCGTCGGCAGCCACTGCCTTTGCCGGAATCACCGCATGAACAATGACCAGCAGGATGGCGAGAAATAGGCCCAGCATCACCAGGGCGACGCCCAGGACATGGCCCGGCCGGAAGGCTTTGGCATCCGCGTCGGAACCGGTGCTGCTGCGGATTCCGAAGAGGCTCCACAGCACCATTTTGACAATCTGGAGCAGATGCATCGCAATACTTCTCAAGGGACTTTGGACCGATCTTGGACAGATGGGCCGACAGCGGGTTCTGGGAGGACTTGCCGCGGCCGGAAGCGCTTCCCGGGGTCACTCGTCCAGGCGCTTGGCCAGCACTTCGTCCACCCGGTTCTTTTCCATGTCCATGACTTCGAAGCGCCAGTCGCCCCACTCGAAGCTTTCGGCCTTCTTCGGAATCCGGCCCAGCTGGTAGATCACGAAGCCGCCCACCGTGTGGTAATTGCCCAGTTCCTCCTCCGGCAGGCTGGGGAGACGGAGCAGTTCCTTCAGCTCGTCGATGGGCAGGAGGCCGTCCAGGAGCCAGCTGCCATCGGCGCGTTGCACGGCCATGGGGGACTCGGCCGCCCCGGAGAGGACATCGCCCACCACCGTGCCCATCAGGTCGGAGAGGGTCACCAGGCCTTCGGTGGCGCCGAATTCATTGACCACCAGGGCGATCTGGGTCTGGTTGGCCTTGAAGAACTCCAGGAGCCCGATGAGGGACAGGGAACTTGGCACATAGTGGGGGGCGGCGGTGGAGAGCTTGCCGAAATCCAGTTCCAGCCCGCCGTTCAGGAGGACCAGCCGCAGGAGCTCCCGGCCTTCCACGAAGCCCACGGGATTGGCCAGGCCGCCCTTGATCACCAGGAAGCGGCTCACGGCCCGCTCCTGGAGCACCCTCATGTTGGCCTCCCGGGGCAGGGCCAGGTCGAGGCAGGCGATATCGGCCGCCGGGGTCATGATCGCCGCCACCCGCCGGTTGTCCAGGCGGAAGACGTTGCCCAGGATTTCGCCTTCAGTCCGGTCCAGGGCGCCTTCCTTGCGCCCCGCCTCGATCAGGAAGCGGATTTCGTCGGCGGCGGTCGCCTCGGCGGACCCCCGGCCCGGGAACAGATCCAGGATGCGGTCGGAGGCCACCGAAACCACCCAGACCAGGGGCCGGCACAGCCGCAGCAGGAGGTGGACCGGCCCGGCCATGGCGACGGCCACGGATTCCGGCCGGGACAGGGCGAGACGCTTGGGAACCACCTCCCCCAGGACCAGGGTGAAAAAGGTGATGACCGTCACCGAGATGGCCAGGGCCAAGCCGTAGCCGATGGGGGCCAGGGCCGGCAGCCATTGGCCGATGGCGGTTTCCAGCCGCGGCACCCACAGGGATTCCCCATAGACCCCCGACAGCATGGCCAGGGCCGTGATGCCCAGTTGGGTGGTGGCGAGCAGCCGGCTCGGGTGCTGGCGGAAGCCGAGGACGACGCCGGCCCCCGACTGGCCCTGTTCGGCCAGCATGGCCAGATGGGAGTTGCGGCTGGCGCCCACGGCCATCTCGGCCATGGCCAGCAGGCCGCTGCCCAGGATCAGGAAGACGAGAATCCAGATTTCCATGCCCATTTCCTCCCGCCTCCGCACCGAAGGAGCATCCTCCCGGCCGCGGCAGGCTGTTCGCCATAAATCGAGCCGGATCGCCGCCCCGGGCTCTGGTGGGAAGTATAGGTCCTACTCGTACCGGATATACTTGCTGGTCTGAGAACGGATTGAGGGGCTGGCATCGCCATGCCGGGCTGCGGACCAAAAAATAGCTTCCACGCCTCCCTGCAGGAGGCCATCGTCAACGAATCGCCCGACGGCATCCTGGTGGTCGACCGCAACGGCGACATCATTTCGGTCAATGACCGATTCTTCGCCATCTGGTCCATCCCCCGGACGGTGGCGGCAACGGGCAGCCATCTGCCGGTCTGCGAGGCACCGATCCTGGCCCAGGCAGTGGACCTCGTCGCCGATCCGGAGGCTTTCCTCGCCCGGGTCAGGGAGCTCTACAACACCCCGGAGCTGGACGACGTCTGCGATGTCCGGCTCAAGGACGGCCGCACCCTTCAGCGCCATTCCAAGGCCCTCCTCGGCCCTGGCGGGGAATATCTGGGCCGGGCCTGGTACTTCCGGGACATCACCGAAATCGTCCAATCCCGGCGGGCGCTGGAGAAGAGCGAGTACCGCTACCGGACCGCCTTCCATACCACCCAGGATGCCATCGCCATCACCCAGATGGAGGATGGCCGCTACCTGGACGTCAATCCCGCCTTTGTGCACATGTCCGGGTACGGGAGGGAGGAACTGGTCGGCCGCACCTCCGTTGAAATCGGCATCTGGGCGACGCCGGAGGATCGCGATGCGGTGGCGGCGAAGATCCGCAGCGGCATGTCCCTGGAGCGCATCGAAACCCGCTTCCGCCGCAAGAATGGCGAGGTTTTCTGGTGCATCTTCTCGGCCTCCCGGATGGAGGTGGACGGTCGCCCCTGCCTGCTTTCCATCTCCCGGGACATTTCCGGGGAAAAGGCCGCCCAGGACGAATTGGAGCGCCACCGCCACCACCTGGAGCAGCTGGTGGCCGAGCGCACGGCCCAGTTGAAGGCTGCCAAGGAAAGCGCCGAGGCGGCAAGCATCGCCAAGAGCGCCTTCCTGGCCAACATGAGCCACGAAATCCGCACCCCCATCAATGCCATCACCGGGATGGCCTACCTCATCCGGCGGGGCGGCCTCACGCCGGCCCAGGCGGATCAGTTGCGCAAGCTCCAGTCCGCCAGCGAGCATCTCCTCAACATCATCAATGCCGTGCTCGACTTCTCCAAGATCGAATCGGGGAAGATGACCATCGCCAATGGTCCCATCCGGCTGCGGGAGGTGCTGGACAACGTCGCTTCCATGCTCCACAGCCGGGCCCAGGCCAAGGACCTGGGCTTCGCCCTGGATTGCCGGGATATCCCGGACTGCCTGCGGGGCGACGCCACCGCCATCCAGCAGGCGCTCCTCAATTACGGCGCTAACGCCATCAAGTTCACCGAGAGCGGCGGCGTCACCCTGCGGGTCCAGGTGGTGGACGAGACGCCCGAGGAGGTCGAACTGCGCTTCGAGGTCGAAGACACGGGCATTGGCGTCCCGGCGGAGGTGCTGCCGCGCCTCTTTTCGGCCTTCGAGCAGGCCGACAATTCCCTCACCCGCCAATATGGCGGGACCGGCCTCGGGCTGGCGATCACCAAGCGCCTCGCCGAAATGATGGGCGGCACCGCCGGGGCCGGCAGCACGCCGGGCCGGGGAAGCTGTTTCTGGTTCACCGCCCGCCTGGGCAAGGCAAGCGCCCGCCCCGCCGACGGCCGGGACCCGGCGGCCGCCCAGTCGGCGGAGGCGATGATCGCCGAAAGGTGTTCCGGGAGAAGGGTCCTGCTGGTGGAGGACGAGCCCATCAACCGGGACATCGCCAGCATGCTGCTGGAGGACGCCGGGCTGCGGGTGGACCTCGCCGAGGATGGCTTGGATGCCGTCGAACAGGCCGAAAAGCGGCGCTATGACCTGATCCTGATGGACCTCCAGATGCCCCGCCTCGACGGCCTGGCCGCCACCCGGCGGATTCGCGCCCTGGCGGAGAATGGCGGCGTGCCCATCGTGGCCATGACCGCCAATGCCTTCTCAGAAGACAGGAAGCGCTGCCTGGATGCCGGCATGGACGACTTCATCGCCAAGCCCCTCGATCCCGACGCATTCTTCGAAACCGTCCTGAAGTGGATGGAAAAACGGCCCGTCACGCCTTCGGCGTAAACGGGCCGCTCAGTTGCCTGCCCGCCATGCGGGCAGCGAACCTTACCTCACGCAATCCACGTGGTAATGGCCGTTGGCGTCCTTCACCAGGCCGTGGACATCGGTCTCGAAGCCGGGGAAGCGGGAATTGAATTCCCGGGCGAACTTCAGGTAGTTGACGATGGTCCGGTTGAAGCGCTCCCCGGGAATCAGCAGGGGAATGCCCGGCGGATAGGGAGTCAGAAGCACGGCGGTGACCCGGCCTTCCAGCTCGTCCACCGCCACCCGCTCGATTTCCCGGTGGGCCATCTTGGCGAAGGCGTCGGCCGGGCGCATGGCCGGTTCCATATTGGACAGGTACATCTCGGTGGTCAGCCGCGCCACGTCGTTGGCCCGGTAGTAGCCGTGGATTTCCTTGCACAGGTCCTTCAGGCCCACCCGCTCGTAGCGGGGATGCTTCTGGACGAATTCCGGCAGCACCTTCCACAGGGGCTGGTTGCGGTCGTAATCGTCCTTGAACTGCTGGAGTGCGGTCACCAGGGTGTTCCAGCGGCCCTTGGTGATGCCGATGGTGAACATGATGAAGAAGCTGTAGAGGCCGCATTTCTCCACGATGACGCCGTGCTCGGCCAGGTACTTGGTGACGATGGCGGCGGGGATGCCCCGCTCGGCGAATTCGCCGTCCACGTCCAGGCCCGGGGTGATGACTGTGGCCTTGATGGGGTCGAGCATGTTGAAGCCTTCGGCCAGGTTGCCGAAGCCGTGCCAACGGTCGCCGGGCTTGAGCATCCAGGCGTCCCGCTCCTCGATGCCTTCCTCGGACAGGTCGTCCGGGCCCCAGACCTTGAACCACCAGTCGGCGCCCCACTCCTCGTCCACCTTGCGCATCGCGCGGCGGAAGTCCAGGGCCTCGGCGATGGATTCCTCCACCAGGGCGGTCCCGCCCGGCTCTTCCATCATGGCCGCCGCCACGTCGCAGGAGGCGATGATGGAGTACTGGGGCGAGGTGGAGGTGTGCATCAGGTAGGCTTCGTTGAACACGTCCCGGTCCAGATGGCGGTTCTCGGAATCCTGCACCAGGATCTGGGAGGCTTGGCTCAAACCCGCCAGCAGCTTGTGGGTGGATTGGGTCGAGAAGACCATGGACTCCTTGCAGCGGGGCCGGTCAGCGCCGATGGCATGGTAGTCGCCGTAGAAGTCGTGGAAGGCGGCGTGGGGCAGCCAGGCTTCGTCGAAGTGCAGGGTGTCGATCTTGCCGTCCAGCATCTCCTTGATTTCCTCCACGTTGTAGAGGATGCCGTCGTAGGTGGACTGGGTGATGGTCAGCACCCGGGGCTTGGCGTTCTTGTCCTTGGCGAAGGGGTTCGCGGCGATCTTCTTCTGGATGCTTTCCCAGGCGAACTCTTCCTTCGGGATGGGACCGATGATGCCCAGGTTGTTGCGGGTGGGCATCAGGAACACCGGCACGGCGCCGGTCATCATGATGGCGTGGAGGATGGACTTGTGGCAGTTGCGGTCCACCACCACGATGTCCCCCGGCGCCACGGTGGAGTGCCAGACGATCTTGTTGGACGTGGACGTGCCGTTGGTGACGAAAAAGAGGTGGTCGCAGTTGAAGATGCGGGCGGCGTTGCGCTCGGAAGCGGCCACCGGGCCGGTGTGGTCGAGGAGCTGACCCAGTTCTTCCACGGCGTTGCAGACGTCGGCCCGCAGCATGTTCTCGCCGAAGAACTGGTGGAACATCTGGCCCACCGGCGACTTCAGGAAGGCGACGCCGCCGGAGTGGCCGGGGCAGTGCCAGGAGTAGGAGCCGTCGGCGGCGTAGTGGGTCAACGCCCGGAAGAAGGGGGGCGGCAGGGAATCCACATAGGCCTTGGCCTCCCGCACCACGTAGCGGGCGATGAATTCCGGGGTGTCCTCGAACATGTGGATGAAGCCGTGCAGTTCCCGCAGCACGTCGTTGGGGATGTGGCGGGAGGTGCGGGTCTCACCGTGCAGGAAGATGGGGATCTCGTTGTTGCGGAAACGGATTTCTTCCACGAAGGCCCGCAGCTCGGCCAGGGTTTCTTCCGGCTCGACGGCCAGTTCCTCGTCGTCGATGGACAGGATGAAGGCGCTGGCCCGGCTCTGCTGCTGGGCGAAGGAGGTGAGGTCACCGTAGCTGGTGACGCCGATCACCTCCATCCCTTCCTTGCCGATGGCGTCCGCCAATGCCCGGATGCCCAGGCCGGAAGCGTTCTCGGAACGGAAGTCCTCGTCGATGATGATGACCGGAAAGTGGAAGCGCATGGCTGCTCCTGAAAAGCGACGACCCGCCGCAGCGGGTCATGAGGATAGGGATGAAACGTTACGCGATGGCGTCAGATCTTGGGCAGGGTGACGCCCACCTGCCCCTGGTACTTGCCGCCGCGATCCTTGTAGGAGGTCTCGCACTCTTCGTCGGACTCGAAGAACAGCACCTGGGCGCAGCCCTCGCCGGCGTAGATCTTGGCGGGCAGGGGGGTGGTGTTGGAGAACTCGAGGGTGACGTAGCCTTCCCATTCGGGCTCGAAGGGGGTGACGTTCACGATGATGCCGCAGCGGGCATAGGTGCTCTTACCGAGGCAGACCGTCAGCACGCTGCGGGGAATGCGGAAGTACTCCACGGTGCGCGCCAGAGCGAAGGAATTGGGGGGGATGATGCAGTAATCGGCCTCGATTTCGACAAAGGACTGGGGATCGAAGTTCTTGGGGTCCACCACCGTGTGGTTGATGTTGGTGAACACGCGGAATTCCCGGGCGCAGCG
>JBLNBI010000028.1:0-2799 GCA_050259815.1 Actinomycetota bacterium
TCCCAGGTCATCATGAGATCGAGGAGATCGGAATCGATGCGGACCAGGTCCACGTCGGTGATCGCCTTGCCGCCTGCCGGGGGTTGGGATTTGTACCCCAGGGGCCAGTTCGCCATGTCGCAGCCGCCGACAATGAGGCGCATGCTGCCGTCCGGCAGGACGACCTTGAGTTCGCCGGAAAGGACGTAGACCAGTTGACCGTCAATCGAGGCGGCGCGAAAGGGATCCACTCCCAGGGGATAGTGCTCCGGCTTGCAGAAGGAGGCCAGTTCTTCAAGGCGCTTGCCGGAAAGCCCGCGGATGGGTTCCAGGCGGCTGAGGGTTTGGGGGTTGAGGTGTTCCATGAGGGGGTTCAAAACTCGATGACCTGGTTGTTCTGCAGCATCTTCGGCTTGAAATCGCCCAGGCACTCCGCGATTTCTTCCATGGTGAGTTCGATCTGCCCCGGCTTGAGATGGGTAATGTAGATATCGCAGCCGCGCTCCAGCTTCTGCAGCTCCGCAGCCAGCAGGCTGGGGTACATGTGCTTGGAGGCCAGGGCCAGACGCTCCTCCCGGTTGGAGAAGGCGCATTCGACGATCAGGTGCTTGAGGTTGGCAATGCGATTGACGGTCTGCCAGAAGGCATCGCAAGCGCCCGTGTCACCGGAGAAGACCAGGCTGCCGGGCCCGGAATCCAGTTGGTAGCCGACGGCCGGGACGGTGTGCTCCACCGGTAGGGAGGTGATCTTTCGCCCGTCGATGGTCACCGTTTCCCCAAGTTTCATGGGCTGGAAGCGCATGAAAGGCTTGGCGGCACTGGGAATTTCGGAAAAGTCCGGCCACACGGCCCAGTTGAAGACGTGATTCCGGAGAATGGTGATGACCGCATCGGAAGCGTAGATCGTAAGCGGCTTGCTGCGCCGGTCGCCCACCGTGTCGACCATGAGCGGCAGAGAGGCGATGTGATCCAGGTGGGTGTGGGTGAGGAACAGGTGGTCGATGACTGCCAGCTCCGCAATGGAGAGATCCGCCACCCCGGTGCCGGCATCGATGAGTATGTCGTGATCCACCAGGAGGGAGGTGGTACGCAAATGCCTGCCACCGATGCCGCCGCTGCAACCCAGGATTCTCAGCTTCATGTTTATTTGGTTTTGAAGGTGAAAGCGCCATCCCAGTTTTCACCGGGGGGATTGGCCCGGTACAACCGGACTCGTTCGCTGTAGAGCTGATAAAGATGACTTTCGGGATGACGCTGGAGGAGATTGACCAGCTGCATTTCCGCCCCATCCCAATCCTGAGCCCGGTAAAGGCGCAGGGCATTCTGCCAAAGCTTCAATTCGTCCGAGATTTCCTTGGGTACTTCGCCGACGACGCCCAAAGGCTCGTAGATGGCGACAGGCTCGTCCTTGCCCTTGACCCGCACCCGGTCCAGTTCCCGGAACACAACGTCCTTCAACTGGTCGCGGGTCGCCTCCCCGACCACGATGCCCACCCCGTATTCCTTGGTGATGCCTTCCAAACGGGAAGCGAGGTTCACCGCATCACCCATCACCGTGTAGGCCTGCCGCACCGGCGAGCCCATGTCGCCGACCGTCATGGTGCCGGTATTGACCCCGACGCCGATGTGCAGCTCGGGCCAGCCCCGGGCCTTGAAGGGTTCGGCCAGCTTCTTCACTTCCCGCTGCATCTCCAGGGCGGTGAGGACGGCATGGCGGGCATGATCCGCATCGGCCACTGGGGCCCCCCAGAAAGCCATGATGGCGTCGCCGATGTATTTGTCCAGGGTACCCCGATTGCGGCGGATCACCGTCGTCATCGGCCCCAGGTATTCATTCATGAGTTGAGCCAGTTCCTTGGGGTCCAGCCCTTCGGAAATGGTGGTGAAGCCGCGCACGTCGGAGAAGAGCACCGTCAAGTCCTCCTTGCGGCCTTCCATGCTGTAGTTCTCGGGGTCCCGGGCCATTTCATCCACCAGTTCCGGCGGCACGTACTGACCGAACAGGCCGGTCAGTTGCCGTTTGGTGCGGGACTCGACGAAATAACCCCAGGACATGTTGAGGCCGAAGAGGGTCACCACCAGGAAGAGGGCGGACGCCAGGGGCAGGACCAGGTTCTGGGACTGCCACAGCCAATAATTGGCAGTCAGGATCAAGGCCAGGGTCACCAGCGCGAGCAAGGATGACCGGGAGGGCGACAGGAGCGGCAGCAGCAGGGCCAGCAGGCAGCCGAAGAAGAGTAGTTGCACCACCTCCGCCCCCATGACGTAGGAAGGCTTCTGCTTGACGTTGCCGTCCAGGATGCCGGCGATGAGGTTGGCGTGGATTTCCACCCCGGGATAGGTCGCCCCCACCGGCGTGGACCGCAAGTCCATGAGGCCGGGCGCGGTGGTGCCCACCAGGACGATCCGGCCGAAGAGCTTTTCCGGGGGCACCCGCCCCTTGAGGACATCCACCGCTGATACGTAGGGGAAGCTGCGCTCGGCGCCGCGATAGGGGATGAGGGCTGCGCCGAATTCGTCCACCGGAATCTTCAGTGCCCCCCGAGGAGTAGCCACTTCAAGCCATTCCATGCCGGCATCCGGTTCGGGAAAGCCCGGCCGCAGTTCCGCGTTGCCCAGGATGGTCCGCACCATGGCCAGGGATAGAGCCTCGAAATAGGCGCCGCCATGCTCCACCACCAGCGGTACCCGGCGGGACACTCCGTCGAAATCCGGCAGGGGGTTGAAGTGTCCGGCGCTGGCCGCCTTCTCCTGGAGGAGAGGCAGATTGGCGCCAAAGCCCTTCCAGTTGATCAGGGTGACCGGATGATCCTTGAAGTA
>JBLNBI010000029.1:0-5401 GCA_050259815.1 Actinomycetota bacterium
AAATCCGCCGGCACATCGGGACTGGGGTGGAGAAGCTGGGGGCGGCCCTCATCGCCGATCCGGCCCTGCGGGAAAGCCTCAATCCCTGGCTGCGGGACACGGTCGCCGGCCTGGTGGAATCCCGCCGGGAGGAGATGGCCCGGCTCATCCCCGACACAGTCCGCACCTGGGATGCGGACACCATGAGCGAACGCCTGGAACTGCAGGTCGGCAAGGATCTGCAATTCATCCGCATCAACGGCACCCTGGTGGGGGGCCTGGTGGGACTGGCGATCTACTCGGCGTCGAAGTGGCTTAGCTGAGGCTCTCGTGCTGGCCGCCGTCCTTGCTCTGGCTGCCCAGGACGAGCTCGTCGGCGTCGGCAGCCAGGGCGTCGAAGAAGGCCTGGACCGACTTGGGATCGCCGGAAGCGGCAAAGGTGGTATGGCCGCACTGGCAGTTTCCCATCCAGATGGCCTCGATACCGCGGAGGCCCCGGGTGCTGACCGGGTGGATGTCGGTCACATCGGCATTGCAGCTGTTGCACACCAGCTTTTCCGGGCGAGTGGCTTCGATCTTGGCCCGGGCCTGGGCGATGCGCTCTTCCTGGCTGCCCCGCAGTTTGGCTTGTCCCATGGTGGTCTGACTCGTCGATATTGGAGGGCGCGCAGGATACCGCGCCGGCATCGGGCTGTCGATGCGACCTCCCCAACGGGCCATGCCTCACATGGGCTTCTCGCAATTGATCATCCAGGGCACCCCGAACTGGTCGATCACCATGCCGAAGCGGCGGGCCCAGAAGGTTTCCTGGAGAGGCGTGGTGATGCGGCCCTCGACGGCCAGGGCGGCAAGGAGGCGCTCGGCGTCCTCCGGGGTCTTGGCGTCTAGGACGATGGAAAAACCGGTCATTTCATCGGAACCAGTCCGTCCCACCCGGTCCGAGGCCATGAGGACGCCGTCGCCGATGTCGATGACGGCGTGGAGCACCTTGTCCTTCATCTGGGTCGGCACCTGGGATTCCATGGGCGAGCCCCGGTAATGGAAAAGATGGCGAATGCTGGCGCCGATGGCCTGCTCGTAGAATTTGAGCGCCGCTTCGCAGTTGCCCGAAAAGAGAAGGTAGGTAATGGCTTTCATCGCGTTTCTCCTGTTTTCGCAAGTTGGAGTACGGTCCGGGCCGATCGGTTTCAATGACATGTAAATACATGATTTACGGGCTTTGTCCGGAGACGCGCAAGTTTGCTAACATTCCGGATCCAACAGGGGGACTCTCGGGGAAAACAATGAAGGACAGGTCCATCGTTCCTACCAACCGGGAACGGCTCATGCGGGAGGAAGACTTCATCGTCTCCAAGACCGACACCCGCGGCATCATCACCTACGGCAACCCCATCTTCATCGAATTTTCCGGTTACTCGGAAAAGGAGCTGCTGGGCGTCCAGCACAACATCATCCGCCACCCGGACATGCCCCGGGCCGCCTTCAAGCTGGCCTGGGACACCATCCAGTCGGGCAAGGAGTTCTTCGGCTACGTGAAGAACATGTCCAAGGACGGGGGCTTCTACTGGGTATTCACCCACATCACGCCGGATTTCGGACCGGGGGGTAGGATCGTCGGCTACTACTCGGTGCGCCGCTGCCCCAAGCGCAGCGCCATCGAGAAGATCGAGCCGGTTTACCGCCAGATGCTGGCCGCCGAAAAAGCCGCCGGCGCCAAGGACGCCATCGAAGCAGGCACCAAGGTGCTGGTGGACCTGCTGACCTCCACGGGAATGAGCTATGAGCAACTGGTTTTCTCACTCTGAGCAGCGCCGCTGGCCCATCCTCGCCCTCCTGGCGATCGGGGCGGGGCTTGCCTTCCTGGGGCCCTGGTACGCCCTCGCCCCCCTCGTCCTGGCCGCCGGCCTGGTGGCCTGGCCCAGCGCCGACGGCCAGGAGTTGGACGAGATCAACGAAGTGCTCCAGAAGGTCCGGGACGGCGAACTCATGTCCCGCCTGCCGCGGTCCTACGACGACCCCCACCTGGAAAACATCCGGGTCAACATCAACTCCACCCTGGACCAGACGGAAACCGCCTTCCGGGAAATGCTCAACGCCATGGAGGCCTCCACCAGCGGCCAATACTGGCGCCGCCTGCAGACCCCCGGCCTGCACGGCGCCTACAAGGATGTGCTGGAGCGCATGCAGGCCATGCTGGACAAGCTGGAGCAGGCTCAGGAGTCCATCGCCCGGGAAGGTCTGCTGTCCAAGATATTCCTCCGTTCCGAGCGCGGCCTGTCCATGGCCATCGAACGGGTAGGCAGGGCACTGGAGGAGGTGACCGGCAATTCGTCCCAGGCGGAAACCCGGGCCCGGGCCTTTTCGGACTCGTCCACCGCCATGTCCGGCGCCGCCGAATCCATGTCCTCGGCCCTGGGCCGGGCCCACGAATCCGCCCAGCGCAGTTCCGATTCCCTCAGCCAGCTCCAGCACCGCACCGAGGCCATCCGCAGCCTCACCGGCCACATCGACCAGATTGCCAAGCAGACCAACCTCCTGGCCCTCAACGCCGCCATCGAGGCGGCCCGGGCCGGCGAATCCGGCCGGGGTTTCGCCGTCGTCGCCGACGAAGTGAGAAAGCTCGCCGACCAGTCCCAACGGGCGGCAGTGGAGATCGCCCAGGCCATTTCCGACGTATCGACGGCCATGGAAGACGTTTCTTCCCAGATGGGCGACCTGGGCGGCGCCGTATCCGGCGCCCGGGAAACGGCCGACAGCTTCAGCCACGAACTGGCCGCCTCCGCCAGCTCCGCCGCCGTGGTGGAGGAACTGGCCGGGGTCATCGGCCAGGGCGCCCAGACCATGGACGAAGCCATGCACCTGGTTTCCCTGGCCCAGAAGGCCCGCTCCGACGTGAACGCCACGGTCAACGGAGAACACGTGGATATCTCCGACCTCTCGGAAATGGAGCAGACCGCCCTCTCCCTGGCCAGCTCCAAGAGCTGGGTGCGGGGCAGCGCCGAGCGGGAAGCCCTCCTCGATATCTACGAAGAACTGTTCTCCCACATCGAAAGCGGCATGGGCCTGCGCAAGGCCCGCTAACCCGACCGCCGGTGCCCCCGGCAAGCCAGGTGCCGCGGCCCCTTTCCGAATGATGATGGGGCGGAAACTATTCCGCCCCTTTTCCACTCGGTGTCATTAGGGCCACCGGTAGCTCCCGCTCCCGGCAAAATCCCAATAAACTAGCGGGGTTCCATGGAAAGACACCGCCTCATCCGCCCCTTGTCCCAAGCATTCCCCGTCCAGGCGACTGCCCTGTTCGGGCTATTCCTCGCCGGCCTCGCACCGACCGTCGCCACCGCGATGCAAGCGCCGGTCGAATGGTGCCAGCGCATTTCCCCGCGCCTGCCGGGGATTTCGAAATCCGAATGCCAGAAGAGCGCCTTGGCGCCTACCGGCGCCCAGTCCCGGCGCGGCATCCCCATCCTGGCCCGGGAGGTTTCCCCGGCCGGCAAGGGAAAGGCGGGAATGCCCCTGCGCATCCTGCTCATCGGTGGCATCCACGGCGACGAGCCGACCGCTACGGCCATCGTTTTCAAATGGATGCAGCGGCTGGACAAGCCGGAGGCGGCCGGCTTCCACTGGAAGGTGGCGCCCCTGGTCAATCCCGACGGCCTCCTGGCGGCCAGGCCCCAGCGGGTGAATGCCAACGGGGTGGACCTGAACCGCAATTTCCCGACGCCGGGCTGGCAGCAGGATGCCCCGCGCTACTGGGCCAAGATCACCCGTAGCGACCCCCGCCGCTTCCCGGGCCGCTCGCCCCTGTCGGAACCGGAAAGCCGCTGGGTGAGCGATCAGATCGAACGCTTCCAACCCCAGCTCATCATCTCGGTCCACGCCCCCTTCGGCGTCCTCGACCTGGACGGCCCGGCCCCGGCGCCCCGGCGCTTCGGGCAGCTGTTTTTCAAGCCGGTGGGGGTCTACCCGGGCTCCCTGGGCAATTACAGCGGGGTTCACAAGAATATCCCGGTCATCACCATCGAGCTGCCCAATGCCCGGACCATGCCGTCCGACGCCGAAGTAAACCGGATCTGGCAGGACATGCTGGCCTGGATCCAAACCAACGTTCCCCAGCAGACAGCCTCCACCGGGCGGCGCCAGCCGGCTTCCTGAAGCCGACCACGGCCCGACAGGCATGCCCGCTTTCAGCCGCGCCCGCAGCTTCGACAAGATGGTTTCCCGCTTCGGGGCCCGCTACAAGTGGCTGGCCCTGCTCTCCGTCGGCCTCGGGGTGGTGGCCGCCGTCCTGTCCACCACCAGCTTCAACGTCGCCATCCCTGCTCTCACCCGGCATTTCGGCCTGGGCCAGGAGCGGGTCCAATGGGCCATCACGGGCTACATGGGGGCCATGACGGTGGCCATGCTGCCGACCCCCTGGCTCCTGGACCGCTTCGGCTTCCGGCACTGCTTCCTGGGAGCCGTCCTGGTGCTGACCGCCACCAGCATCGCCGGCAGCCAGGCGAGCCAATTCGCCGTGGTGGTGGCGATCCGCATCGTCCAGGGGGCGGCAGCGGGCATCCTGCAGCCCCTGGGCACCCTGGCGGTCATGCGCCTCTTCCCCGTGGAAAGCCAGGGGCGAGCTTCCGGCATCCTGGGCTTCGGCATCGTCCTGGCGCCGGCCGTGGCTCCCACCTTGGGCGGGCTGCTCCTGGATCACTTCGGCTGGCAGTCCATCTTCCTCATCAACCTGCCCTTCTGCCTCCTGGCCATCGGGGTCGGGCTCTACCTCCTGCCGGCCCCCCGGGAAATCAAGATCCGCCATTTCGACTGGTTTGGCGTGGGAGTACTGGCCCTGGGCACCCTGTCCGTGATCGAGGGGGTTTCCAGCCTCCAGCATGCCGGCCCCCTGGCCCCCTGGACCCTGGCCCACTGGGGCCTCGCCCTCCTGTCCGTGGCCGTCTTCATCTGGCATGGCCGCCGGGCGGCGGCGCCCATCGTCAGCCTCGGCCTCTTCCAGGACCGTGCCTTCGCCATGGGCACCCTGGTCTTCCTGGCCTACGGCTACGGGCTCTACGCCTCCACCTACATCATCCCCGTCTTCCTCCAGAGCGCCCTGGGTTTCTCCGCAACTTCGGCAGGGGTGGCACTACTGCCCTCCGGCATCGCCCTGGCGGTATCCATCCCCATCGCGGGCCGCCTCTCGGATCGTCACTCCCCCCGCCGCATCACCGTGGTCGGACTCGCCCTCTTCGGCATTTCTTTCCTGCTTTTCGCGTTCTTCAGCGGCCGCATCACCTATGCGGAGATCATTTCCAACACGATCATCGGCCGCATCGGCCTCGCCCTCATCCTGCCGGCCCTGAGCCTCGCCGCCCTGCGGGGCATGGCGGTGGAGCAGTTGGGACAGGCTTCCATGGTCACCAGCTATGTCCGGCAACTGGGC
>JBLNBI010000030.1:0-5270 GCA_050259815.1 Actinomycetota bacterium
GGTCCAGGAAATGTTCGGCTCCCGCTGACCCGCCCCCCCAGGAGGAACCATGAATAACAGCCAATACACCCGAACCGCCATCGCCCTCCACTGGCTAGTGGCCCTGCTCCTCGTCGGCGCCTTCTGTGTCGGCTTGTACATGCACGACCTTCCCCTGTCGCCCATGAAGCTGAAAATCTATTCCTGGCACAAATGGGCGGGGGTCACCATCTTCCTGCTGGTGACGATCCGCCTGGCCTGGCGCCTGGGCCACCGTCCCCCGGCCCTGCCGGAAACCATGCCCCGCTGGCAGCAGGTGGCGGCCCACGGCCTGCACCACGCCCTCTACCTGCTCATGACCGTCATTCCCGTAAGCGGCTGGCTGATGAGTTCCGCCAAGGGTTTCCAGACCGTCTGGTTCGGCGTCCTGCCACTGCCCGACCTGGTGGGCAAGGACGAGGCCCTGGGCAAGCTGCTGGAGACCGTCCATATGGGCCTCAACTACCTGCTGCTGGCCCTGGTCGTCGCCCACGTCGCCGCCGCCGTCAAGCATCACCTGGTGGATCGGGACGATGTCCTGGCCCGCATGCTGCCCTTCCTCGCCAAGAGCCACTGAAAGGAGATTCCACCCATGTTCAAGACGCGCACTGTCTTCGCCGCCGTGGCCCTGGCCGCTGCCTTCGCCAACGCCCATTCCGCCGAGTTCGGCCAGATCCTGGCCGACAAGAGCAACCTGACCTTTATCTCCAAGCAGATGGGAGTGCCGGTGGAGGGCCGCTTCAGGAAATTCAACGCCGCCCTCGCCTTCGACCCGGCCAAGCCGGCCCAGGCCAACGCCAAGATGGATGTGGACCTCTCCAGCATCGACGCCGGCTCCAAGGACGCCAATGACGAGGTCGCCGGCAAGTCCTGGTTCAACGTCAAGCTCTTCCCCACCGCCAGCTTCGTCTCCACCGGCGTCAAGCCCCTGGGCGGCGACCGCTACGAAGTGGCCGGCAAGCTCACCATCAAGGGCAAGTCCCAGGATGTGGTCGCCCCCGCCACCTTCAAGCAGGAGGGCGGCAACGGCGTCTTCGACGGCGGCTTCGTCCTGAAGCGCCTGGACTTCGCCATCGGCGAAGGCCCCTGGTCCGACGTCGGCACCGTCGCCAATGAAGTGCAGATCCGTTTCCACCTCGTGGCCGCGCCACGGAAATAACCCCCAACCCCAAGCTTTCCAACTTTCCAACAGGAGAAACCATGAAGAAGTCCCTCACCCTCATCGCCCTGGCCGCCGCCTTCGCCGCTCCCGCCTTCGCCGCCCCGGACACCTACAAGGTGGACGACACCCACACCTTCGCCCGCTTCGAGTACAACCACCTGGGTTACTCCAACCAGATCCACCGCTTCAACAAGACCTCCGGCAACGTGGTCTTCGACAAGGTGGCCAAGACCGGCTCCGTGGATGTGGTGATCGACGCCAAGTCCGTGGATACCGGCTCCGGCGTGTTCAACGAGCACATCCAGGGCGAGGACTTTTTCGACACCGCCAAGTACCCGACCATCACCTTCAAGTCCACCAAGGTGAAGTTCGACGGCGACAAGCCCGTGGCCGTCGAGGGCAACCTGACCGTCAAGGGCGTGACCAAGCCGGTGACCCTCGCCGTCACCTCCTTCCAGGCCATGCCCCACCCGATGCTGAAGAAGGACGCCATCGGCGCCAACGCCACCACCACCATCAAGCGTTCCGAATTCAACGCCGGCAAGTACGCTCCCTACGTCAGCGACGACGTCACCCTGACCATCGCCCTGGAAGCGGTCAAGCAGTAAGCCCACCCCCGTCACCCCGCCGGCGAACGCCCCCTCGCCGGCGGGGTGTTTTTGTTTGACCTGATCGGGGTAATAGAACCTTCGGCATACGTATAATGCCGGTCTGCCGCCCGGCCCAGCGGCGACAAGACTTGGAATATGAAATGAACGCACCCACGCCCCAGGATCACTCCTCCGACCTCCCCCCGGTGTCCGAAATGGTCCACAACCTGGTCCACGGCCCCCAGGAGAAACGCCACGTCCGGGAGCCGGTGGTCAAGGTGTGGGATGCCCTGGTGCGGATCGGCCACTGGCTGATGGTGATCTTCTTCGCCATCATCTACCTGCGCTATCGCAAGTTCCCCATCCATGCCTACGCCGGCTACCTCATCCTCTTCATCGTGGTGGTGCGCATCGGCTGGGGTGTCGCCGGAACGGCCGCCGCCCGCTTCAAGGCCTTCTGGTTCAGCCCCAAGGAAGTGCTCGGCTACGCCAAGGACGCCGTCCGGGGCCATCCGAGCTACTACGTCAGCCACAACCCCCTGGGCGCCCTGATGGTCTATGTGCTGCTCACCATGATGCTGGTCAATGGCACCCTGGGCCTCATGCTCTACAGCTCCGGCCAGCAATTGGGTCCCCTGGGCACCCTGGTGCCGGAAGACTGGGAAGACCTTCTCAAATACGCCCACAAGGTGCTCGGCCACCTGACTGCCGCCTGCGTCGCCATGCATATCTTCGGCGTCCTGTGGGCGGCCCGCCAGCACCGGGAAAACTACGTCCTGGCCATGCTCACCGGCTTGAAACGGGTACCCCGCCACGCCACCCCCGAGGAAATCCAGCGCCTCGCCGTCGCCGGCAAGGCCCAGCCCAGCCGCTTCGTCCAGCGCCTGGAGGACTGGTTCAACTACCGCTACCCGGTACTCGGCACCGTCCTGCTGATGATTCCCCTCATCCTGATCTTCCTGGAGATCACCGAGGCGGCGACCAACCTGAACAAGTACCTCTATTCCTACTGATCAGGAAGCACGCCGAGCCAGGCAGCTGTGGCTGCGGGTGAGATAGACGTTCTCGCCCTGCAGCCATTCCCGATCAAAACCCTCGGTGCTGTTGTAGAAACTCCGGTTGCAGCCGGGCTTGAGCCGCTCGTGCAATTCCACGATGAGGGCATCCACCTTGTCCAGCCAGGCGGACGGGTCCCGGAACACCTCCCGCTCCGCCCCCTCGATGTCGATCTTGAGGATATCCACGTGGTCGATGCCGTGGTCCCGCAGGATGCGATCCATGGTCAGCGCCTGGACCAGGTCCAAGGTCCGGCCGAAGCGCTTCTCCCCATCCCCGGCATCCTGGGTCATGAAGCCCCAGTGGCCAAGGCAGGGATCGACCAGATGGATTTTCCGGTTCTCGTGCCAGAGGGCGGCCCGCAGGGGAACGATGTTACCGTAGGGGGCCACGTTCTTCACCAGGATGTCGAAATTGCCCTCCTCCGGCTCGATGGCCACGATCCGGGCCTCGGGGAAGCGGTTGGCGAAGAAAATGGATGCCAGGCCGATATTGGCGCCGGCATCGATGATGGTGGCGGGGGCCCGCTCCACCTCGAAATCGTACTCCCCGTGGATCAGTACCTGCTCGAAGACGCAGACGTCGCTGGTGGGCACCCGCAGGAAGAAGGGGAAGCGCACATCCGGCCGGCGCATTTCCAGGAGCATGGGCGTCTTTGCCGCCTTGCCCCGGGCGGCGGACAGGAGCCCCCGCAGACCGACCACGTGCTGGTAGTACATGATCGTGTCGAGCACGGCTAATTGATGGGCCGGCCTTCCCGGGCCACGTCGATCAGCTCCGCCAGGCGCTTCTTCTGGGGCTCGTGGAGCTTGCGGATGCTTTTCCGCCAGGGATAGTTGCGGTAATTGGCCTGAACGTACTGCCACCCCAGGGGTCCATAGGCATCCACGTCGGCCTTGAGCTTGGGAATCGCCTCCACTACCGCTTTGAACTGATCCCAGTTGAGGCTCTGCAAGG
Source organism: Actinomycetota bacterium (assembly GCA_050259815.1). Lineage (GTDB taxonomy): Bacteria > Pseudomonadota > Gammaproteobacteria > Burkholderiales > Rhodocyclaceae > JAGTRP01. Next base: position 3,784 of record JBLNBI010000030.1, read on the forward strand.
CCTTCTCCAATTGCTCGTTGTCGGCGCTGGCGGCGGTCTCGTGACTCGCCGTTGCCCCGGCGTCGGCGGTGGGCTGGGCGGCTGCGATGCCGGCCAGGATCGCCAAGCCAACGGCCAGCGCAGCCAGCCTCGATGATTTGCGCGGGGGGATGGAGAAGGAGAAAAACGGCATCCGGAATCCTTTACAGGGGCATGAAGCGACTTGAACTCAATAAGAGCCCGTTCCAGCCGCCAAGTTTCCGCCGGATGCGGGCGCCCCGTCGGCCCGTCAGCAGGTCCGCTCCGCCCGGCAGGCCGCCAGGGCGGGCGCCGCCGGAACCACCGGCCGGCCTTCCCGGGTCCAGCCCAGGATGCCCGCCTTGACGTTATAGACCTTGGCGTAGCCCGCCTGCTCGGACAGGAAGCGGCTCACCGCCTTGGTCCGGTTGCCGCTGCGGCAGATCACCGCCACCGGCTCCCCGGGCTTGGCGACCGCCTTGGCCTTCTCCAGCCAGGCGGCCGGATTGGCCCGCCCCTGCTCGTCGAAGAAGGTGATCAGGCGGCTCCCCGGCACGATGCCGGTTTCCTGCCATTCCTGGGCCGTGCGGACATCGATGACGGGCACCCCGGCCGCCGTCAGCCGGGCCAGTTCGGCATTGTCGATATCGACGATGTCGGCCCGGGCGGAGAAGGCGGCGAGGACAAGGGATAGGGCGGCAAGCAGGTAGCGCATGGTTTTCAGGGCCTCAAATAAGCATTTGCTGATTATAAGACCGCATCCGTTTTCGCCGGTGCCCCGCCTCCCGGGACACCGGGTCGGCCCTATAATGCCGGGTTGCCGACAATTTCATGCTTTTTTCATGAACCGTCTTCTCCTTTCCCTGGCCCTCTCCGCAGCCTTCGGCGCCCAGGCCGCCGACGGCAAGCCGGCGGCGCCGGTCAAGCCAGCCCTTTCCGTCCAGGCCATCGCGCCCCAGGCGGCGGCCCTGCCCCTGCGCATCACCGCCAACGGCAACGTCGCCGCCTGGCAGGAGGCCAGCATCGGCACCGAGGCCAACGGCCTGCGCCTCTCGGACGTGAAGGTGAATGTGGGGGACGTGGTGAAGAAGGGCCAGGTGCTCGCCACCTTCGCCCCGGCCCTGGTCCAGGCCGACTTCATGGAGGCCCGGGCCGCCCTCGCCCAGGCCAACGCCTCCCTGGCGGAAGCCGTCGCCAACGCCCGGCGAGCCCGGGAACTGGAAGCCAAGGGCTTCATCAGCCCCCAGAAGGTCACCGAAGCCGTCACCGCCGAAGCCGCCGCCCAGGCCCGGCTCGACGCCCAGAAGGCGGTGCTCCAGAACAAGCAGCTGCGGGTCGACCAGACCCGGGTCCTCGCCCCGGACAGCGGCGTCATTTCCGCCCGCAGCGCCACCGTGGGCGCCGTGCTGCCCGCCGGCCAGGAACTCTTCCGCCTCATCCGCCAGGGCCGCCTGGAGTGGCGGGCCGAGGTGCCCGCCGCCGACTTGGCC
>JBLNBI010000031.1:0-22559 GCA_050259815.1 Actinomycetota bacterium
CGGAAGATGTCGTACAGGGTCGGGGAGGTGGAAGGGGAGACCGGCGCCGGTGCAGGAGGCTCGGCGGCTTCCTGCTGTTCCGGGACAATTTCGGGAGCTTCCTCGGCCGGCTCCTCGGGGAGCGTTTCCGTATCGATCAGCTCCGGCAGGTCGGCCAACTCGAACAGTTCTTCCGGTGCCGAGGGCTGCACCTCGACCGCTTCGGCATCCGCGTCCGATTCTGCGGTCTCGGCAAAATCCGGAAGGACCAGCTCATCGATGGCGGCGGGTTCGGTTTCCTCTGCGGCAGGCTCGAGCGCTTCCGGCGGCTCCAGGGAGTCCGGGGCCTCGATCGCTTCAATGGCTTCGGCGGATTCCGCCAATTCGGGGAAGTCGATGTCAGCGATGGGCTCGGATCCGAGGTTTCCGCCCAACGACTCGGCAATTGCCGGCATCTCGATGGATTCCGGGGCGGCAATCGGCTCAAACGCTTCGCCAACCTCAAGGGCCTCGATCACCGGGGCTTCCGTGGCAGGCAGCACGTCGGACACCGCTTCCTCGGCGGCAGCCTCCTCCACGAGTTCGGGAAGCTCATCCAACTGGAAGACATCAGGCTCCGGAGACGGAGGCTGGGGGTCCTCAACGGGTTCGACGGCTTCCGGCAGAGCTTCTTCGGAGGGAGTGGAAAGATCGTCCAGGTTGAAGTCGAAGGAACCGAATTCGTCTACGGGCTCCTGGGGGGGGGCCGGCTCGAGCGCCTCGATGGGTTCGATCACCGGTTCGGGCAATTCGATAATGTCGGCCGGCGCCGGCTGGGAAGCCTTGGCAATCGGCAGCTCGATGATCTGGGCGGTGGGCTGGGGAGCCGGTTCGGGGGCAGGGGCGGCCAGCACTGGTGCGGGGGCAGCCAGGGGGTCGGCGCCGCGCAGGCGCTCAGCCAGGGCCACCAGGCCGGTGGCATCGGGCAGGGGATTGCTGTGGTCTTCCAGATGGTGGACCCAGGCGGAGAACACCGCCTGCTCCTGCTCGATCATGGAGAGCAGTTCCGGGCTGACTTCCAGCTCCTGGCGGAGCCAGACGTTCAGGGTCTGTTCCAGGGCCCAGGCGGTTTCGCCCAGGTCGGTGAGGCCCACCATGCGCCCGCTGCCCTTGAGGGTATGGGTGTTGCGCCGGACGGTGGTGAGGGCCTCTGTATTATGGCCGTCGGCCCGAAGCAGTTCCAGATTTTCGGCCATGGTGCCGAGCACTTCCTGGGCTTCTTCGAGGAAAATGGCCAGGAGCTCGGCGTCGATTTCGTCGCCGCTGGACTGGGCGAGCTGTAAGGTTTCCGCGGACGGGGCGGGGGCCTCGGCAACCGCGGGCTTCAAAGACGACAGGGCGGCGTCCAGGGCGGCGGGGGCCTCAATGTCGTCGGCGGCCAGGGCCGACAGGGCGGCCTTGGCCGTGTCGGCCAGCTGCTGGTCGGCCACCAGGTCGGCGTCCTTCTGGAGGGCCTGCAGGTTCTGCTTCAGCTCGTCCTTGAGCTGGGCATCCTCGGGCTTTTCCTTGAGGGCTTCCACCAGGGCTTGGGTTTCCCGCTTCTGCTGCTCGAGCTCGGTTTCGACGGAAAGGGCGGGTTCGAGTTCGGGAGCTTCTTCCTCGTCCTCGTCGTCAGCTGCCTCGGACTCGCCGTTAAGCTGGCGAACGAAGGTGTCGAAGTCGGCCGTGCCGTGTTGCAGGGAATCCACGAAGAATCCCAACATCGACAGTTCCTGGGCCACCTTTTCGAAATCGGCCTGGGACGGCGCGTAGCCGGGCTGGGCGAAACCGTGAATCTGCTTGCGGCACTCCTCCAGTACCTTAAGGGCGCCTTCGTGCCCGAGGATCATGAGGGCACCGGCCACCTGCTTGAGGGGGCCTTCCAGTTGGGCGAGATCCTGGGTCTTTTCCGGGTCCCGGAAGAAGGCGTCCAGGGCCTGTTCGATCTGGGCCAGGTTGTTCTGGATTTCCCGGGCGACCTGGCCGATGAGGAGTTTTTCCTGTGCCCGGCGGGTCATTTCGTCCAGGAGGGGAATGGCCTCGTCGCTTTCCAGGGGCTTGCCGGCGATGCAGGCGTGGAGCCGGGCGACCATGAGGTCCACCTGCTGGGCGAAATCGGTGCCTAGGCGGCGGAAGTTTTCCTGAGCGTTTTGCAGCAGCAGGATGGCGGTAGCCACTTCCATGGAGACCGCTTCGCCATGCCGGGTGGGGTCTTCCACCAGCCATTTGGCCATGGCGCCAATCCCCTGGCCCAGGCGCTTGAGGTCGGTCTGCCCGATTTCTGCCGTCAGGGATGCGCAGTTGCGGGCATGTTCGGCGAAGTTGCCCAGCATGCCACTGCCGCCGGCGCAGAATTTATTCCACAGTTCCTCGGTGGTGGCAGCGGTTTCCCGCAACCGGCGCAGTTGGGCTTCCTGGGGGGCGGCGACGGGCGCATCGGCGGCGGGCACCAGGCTGCCGAGCTGGAAGGTGCTGCGGATGGCATGGACTTCGCCCTCCCCACTGTCGGGGGCCTGGGCGATGTAGTAGAGGGCGTCCCGCATGAGCCGTTCGGCCACGTTCCGGGAGCCTTCCAGCAGGCGGCGAATCTGGAGGTCGATGCGGGCGCACAGCTGCCGCATTTCGACGTCGGTGGCGTCGCCCCGCTCACTCAGGGTATTGAGGAAGCCCAGGGATACCCACCAGAAGGCGCGGGCGGCCGGGGTTTCCTGGCTGGCCTCGATATTGGCCAGGGCCGTGCGCATCTGTTCCAGGCCGGCGGAGGCGGCTTCGGGCTTCTTCAGCCACATCAGCAGGCCCTTCTGGAAGCGGGCCCGCTCGGCCTTCACCAGGGTCTGGATTTCCTGGGGGGACTTCTTGGCGGCACCCGAACGCTTGGGCGGGCGCAGGCTGAGATCGGGGTAGAAAAGGTCGGTGGCGCGGGCGGACTTGACGCCTCGGGCCTGGGCAAGGGCCTGGTAGGCGGGCAGCAGGCGCAGCGGCTGGTTGGGCTCGCCGGCCATGAGGTCGTCCAGGTACTGGCGCAGGGCGGCGATGGCCTGTTCCACGGCACCGAAGGCCTCCGGGGAAGCGGCGGCCTTGCCCTCCTCGATGGCCAGCAACAGGGCTTCCAGACTGTCGGTTACCTGGGTGACGCCATCCAGCCCGACGATGGAGAGCGCGCCATGCACCTGGTGCATGTGGGTGCGGCAGAATTTGAGCTGGGTCGGATCGGCGTTGCCGGCACATTGCCTAAGGGCCTCGCCAGCCTTGTCCAGGGCCTGGTCGATCTCACCCTTGACCCAGGTCAGGGGGCCCAAATCAAATTCAGTCGCTGCATTCATAGTGTGTCGTTTCTCAGGTCACCTTGAAGCCGGCGACCGAACCCTTCAATTCCTGGGCCAGGCCGGTAAGTTCATCAACAGCTTCGGCGGTGCGCTGGGTACCGGCGGTGGTCTGCTCGGTCACCCGCAGGATGTCCTGCATCATCTGGGCTACGCGGGTGGCGGATTCGGACTGCTCGTGGGTAGCGGACGAAATCTGCTCGATCAGGCCGGCGAGGTCGCGGGACACCTGGCCGATTTCCGCCAGGGCCTGGCCGGCCGCGTCGGAGCGGCGGGCCCCCTCGACCACACCCTGGGTGGATTGTTCCATGGCGGACACGGCATCCTGGGTATCGGTCTGAATGGTCTTCACAATGGCCGCGATCTGCTTGGTCGCTTCGGCGGAACGTTCGGCGAGGCGCTGCACTTCTTCCGCAACCACCGTGAAGCCGCGGCCCGCTTCGCCGGCGGAGGCGGCCTGGATGGCGGCGTTCAGAGCCAGAACGTTGGTCTGCTCGGTAATGTCCGAAATCAGTTCCACGATTTCACCGATCTCCTGGGAGCTTTCGCCCAGGCGCTTGATGCGCTTGGATGTTTCCTGGATGTGCTCGCGGATTTCGTTCATGCCCTTGATGGAATCCTGCACGGCCTCCGTACCCTTTTCGGCGGCGGCCAGGGATTGGCGGGCCACCTGGGCGGAGTTGTTGGCGCTGTCGGACACGTCGTTCATGGACTGGGCCATGGCCAGGGCCGATTCACCGGCCGACTGAATTTCCTGGGACTGCTTCTCGGCGGCGGAGAGCAGTTCGTTGGAAGTCTGGCGGGCGATTTCGGTAGCGGCGGTCACTCGGTTGGCGGCGTCGTTGATGCGGCCGACCAGGACCCGGAGTTCTTCAATGGTGTAGTTGATGGAGTCCGCGATGGCGCCGGTGATGTTTTCGCTCACGGTGGCGGTGACGGTCAGGTCGCCGTCGGCCAGGTCGCCCAGTTCGTTCATGAGGCGCAGAATGGCGTCCTGGTTCTCCCGGTTCACCTTTTCCGACTCCTGGCGCTGGCGCTCGGATTCGTCGGCCCGGCGGCTGGTGTCGTCCAGGTAGATCTTGGCCAGCAAGGCCAGGGCGGCGACGGCGAGGATGGTGAGGACCACCAGCAGGACGATGTACAGGCCGCGCTCGGAGAGGTGTTCCTGGTAGGCGGCGGCAAGGCTGTCGGTGGCCTTCAGCAGTTCCTCGCTTTCCCGGAAGATGCGGGAGCCGGATTGCTTGGAGAGCACCAGGGGCTGCATGTTGCCCAGGATGTTGCCGATGGCGTTCTGGTATTCCTTGAAGGTGGCTTCCAGTTCAGCCAGCTTTTCCTTGGTGTCGGCGTCGTTGGAGCCGGAAAGGCGCAGGGATTCGCTGCCCTTGATGAGGCCGGTCAGGTTGTCCCGGAAGGCGTTGGTGTCCTTGCCGAGGAGGAAGGCCACTTCCGGGTTGATCACGTCGCCCACCAGCATGGCGGCGGCGTTCTTGGCGATCCGCTGGGTCAGCATCACCAGCTGGTTGGCGGCGGCGATTTCCCGGGAACTGCTGCCGGTCTGGAGCTTGAGGGCGGCGATCTGTTCGGAGAGGTCGAGAAGCGCGGAGTTCTTGGCGTCGATGGTGGCCACGTCCTTGCCCAGGGTGATCAGGTTCTTTTCCTGGGCAAGCACGGTGGAGGCGTCCTTCTCGGTATTGGCCCACTGCTTGGTCAGCTCATCGAGCTGGGCGCCGACGCTGCCCGGGGAGGACGGGACGTCGATGCCGGCCACTTCGCCGCCGTTGGTCACCCGGTCGAGAATCTGCGAGAAGCTGTCGCGGGATTCCTTCAATTGCACGAAGGCGGTCGGGTTGCCCTGGATGGCGAGGGATGAGGCCTTGGCGAGGCGCTGGGAGAGCATGCGCATTTCACCGGCGGCGGCGACATAGGCGGTGCCGTAGGTCGATTCCCGGTTGTCGTGATAGACCAGGATGGCGATGGCCAGGAGCAGGGCGACGAAGACGCCGCCCATGATCTTCATCTGTTCGATGACCGGCTTGCCCGCAAGGAAGGCCGGCAACGCAATCCTGGCGCCGGGCCGGGGCAGGGATGCCGATACCGACGGCGACGGCACATTCGCGGAGGCCGGAGTCATGGCCGCCGAAATGGTCATGGCCGACGAGACGGTCATGTCGTCCAGCGGCTTCCGCTTCTTGCCGAGACTGAGTTTGGGGAGCTTCAAACTGAAAGCCATGCGTTTCCTCCGCGATCGAACAGGTCAGTGGCGCCTAGGCCCCGACATTCATGAATTGTTCGTCCGCCAGAAGCTCGCGGACGGAAAGTTTGTGCCAGAGATTGCCGCCCCCGTCGCGGAACTGCTGGCTTCCCCAGGCCGGCGCCGACGAATCGGCGGCCTCGGGGGTGACGTCCGTGGCGTTGTTCAGGCCCAGCATGCGAGATACCAGCAGGGCGGCGTTCGAGCCGTGCTTGGTGCCCACCAGCAGGAGGCGGGCGTTGGCATTGATGGGAGTGGGGGCGCCGCCCCGGAAGACGGACAGGTCCGTCACTGCGTACAGATTGCCCCGGATATTGGCGAGGCCGGCGAACCAGGGGCAGGTCAGGGGCACCGAGGTCAGCTTGGGCAACTGGATGATCTCGCCGGAGTCGGAGAGGTCCAGGAGCCAGTCCTCGTTCCCGGCCCGGATGCCCAGGAGCGACGAGGTGCCCTGGCCGTGGGCGGCGCCGGTAAGGCGCCCGGCCAGGTATTCCTGGAATTCACGCAGGCTGGTTTTCTTGGCCATTCTGAGCTGCTCAGGGCAGGCTGGCGATTTTCTGGAGCAGTTCCTCGCCGTTCACCGGCTTGACCATGTAGTCCAGGGCGCCCTGGCGCAGGCCCCAGATCTTGTCGGTTTCTTGGCCCTTGGAGGTACAGACGATAACCGGGATGTTCTTGGTCTCTTCGTCCCGGGTCAGGGTACGGGTGGCCTGGTAGCCGTTGAGGCCGGGCATGACCACGTCCATGAGGACCAGGTCGGGCTTGGTGGCCTTGGCGCGGGCGATGCCCTCTTCGCCATTTTCGGCGGTGAGGACCTCGTAACCGTTTTTGGTCAGAAGGTCGACCACATAGAAACGCTCGGTGGGCGAGTCGTCCACCACCAGGATCTTTTTGACGGGCATGGGTTGCTCCTAAGCTTCGAAATCGATTACTGCGTCGCCGTCGACGATGCAAACGAGGCGACAGTCTGAAGCAGACTGTCCTTGGTGAAAGGCTTGGTCAAGTACTGGTCGGATCCCACCATGCGCCCCCGGGCCCGGTCGAACAGGCCGTCCTTGGAGGACAGCATGATGACGGGGGTGGCGCGGAACCGGCTGTTCTTCTTGATCAAGGCACAGGTTTGGTAGCCATCAAGGCGGGGCATCATGATGTCACAGAAGATGACATCCGGCTGATGGTCGGCGATTTTGGCGAGCGCGTCGAAGCCGTCTTCCGCCAGGACAACCTGGCAACCGGCTTGGACCAGAAAGATTTCAGCGCTGCGCCGGATGGTGTTGCTGTCGTCAATCACCATCACTTTGGTTCCGCGCAGGCTAGGAGCATCTGCCAATTTGAATCTCCCCGACGAGTCTGTTTATTTTTTTACCGTTGCATACTATAGCGAAAAGCTTAGATGGCGACCATTTCGAAATCACTTTTTCGTGCGCCGCACTCAGGGCAAATCCAGTTCATGGGTATGTCATCCCACCGGGTGCCGGGGGGAATCCCCTCGGCGGGAATGCCGGCGGCCTCGTCGTAGATGAAACCGCAGATCAGGCACATCCAGGTCTTGTAGTCTTGGGGGGCGGTCATGGGGGCGGCGGATTTCGGATAAAATCGAAAGAATCTTACCCAAACGCTGCTGCATCCGCCACGCGGGCGGATCGACATGAATCCAGTACCTCCCCTTGTCCTCGTCTTCGCCGCCAGCGATCCTTCGTCCGGTGCCGGCATCCAGGCCGACATGCTGACCCTGGCCAGCCTCGGCTGCCATCCCCTTACGGCCCTCACGGCCCTGACCGTCCAGGATACCGTGGGGGTCGAGAGCGTCCATCCCGTCGATTCGGAAATCCTCGAGCGCCAGGCCCGCGCCCTCCTGGAGGACATGCCGGTGGCCGCTTTCAAGATCGGTGTCCTGGGGAGCATGGACAATATCGTGACGGTGGCCGAGATCGTTTCCGACTATCCGGATGTGCCCCTGGTGTTCGATCCGGTGCTGGCTTCCGGCCGGGGGGACGAGTTCTCCAACGAGGACATGCTCTCCGCCATGCGGGAACTGCTCCTGCCCCAGACCACCGTGCTCACCCCCAATTCCCCGGAAGCCCGGCGCCTGGCCGAGCAGGAGGACGACGAGTCCGAACCAACCCCGGAGGAGTGTGCCCGGCGCATCATCGAAATGGGCGCCCAGTACGTGCTCCTGACCGGCACCCATGAAAACACCCCCCAGGTAATCAATACCCTGTACGGCGAGGCCGGCATCGTCCTGCGCCGGGACCGCTGGGACCGGCTGCCGGGAAGCTACCACGGCTCCGGCTGCACCCTGGCGTCGGCCCTGGCCGCCTGCCTGGCCGGCGGCGCCGGCATCGAGGAAGCCGTGCGGGAGGCCCAGGACTACACCTGGCAATCCCTGGCCAAGGCCTTCCGGCCGGGCATGGGGCAGTTCATTCCCGACCGCCTCTTCTGGGCCCGGGGCGAGGGGGATGACCAGGACAAATCCGCCGATGAGAGCGATTCCAATGGCTGAACGGGCCATGCGCGGCCTCTACGCCATTACTCCGGATGAGCCGGATACCGGCCGCCTCCTGGCGTCGGTGGAGGCGGTTCTGGCCGGCGGCTGCCGCTGGCTGCAGTACCGGGACAAGCTCTCCGCCCCGGATATGCGCCGGGAGAGGGCGGCTGCCCTGGTCGGCCTGTGCCGGCGCCACCGCGCTTCCCTCATCGTCAATGATGATGTCGAGCTGGCCAAGGCGGTGGGCGCCGACGGCGTCCACCTGGGGCGGGAGGACGGCAGTCTGGCCGCCGCCCGGGCCGTCCTGGGCCCGCAGGCGATCATCGGCGCCTCCTGCTACGCCGACCTGGAAGCCGCCCGCCAGGCCGCGGCGGAGGGAGCCGATTACGTCGCCTTCGGAGCGGTGTATCCTTCTCCCACCAAGCCGGCGGCATCCCGGGCGCCGATCGAACTTTTTGCCCGTTGTCGTACCGAAATCGATGTGCCGGTCTGCGCCATCGGCGGCATTACCCTGGCCAATGCGGCACCGCTGGTCGCTGCCGGGGCTGCCTTATTAGCCGTTATTTCCGACCTTTTTTCCGCTTCGGATATTGCTGCCCGCTCGGCAGCCTATCAACACCTCTTCGAGGATAACCATCCATGACCTCACGTAACCAAGAACTATTCGAACGTGCCCAGCGCCACATCCCCGGCGGCGTCAATTCCCCGGTGCGCGCCTTCCGCTCCGTGGGCGGGACCCCCCGCTTCTTCAGGAAGGGGGAAGGTGCCCGGGTTCAGGACGTGGACGGCAAGTGGTACGTGGATTACGTCGGTTCCTGGGGGCCCATGATCGTCGGCCATAGCCACCAGAAGGTGGTGCGGGCGGTGCAGCTGGCGGCGGCCGATGGCCTCTCCTTCGGCGCCCCCACCGAGCGGGAAGTGGAAATGGCCGATCTGCTCTGCCATCTGGTCCCCTCCATGGACATGGTCCGGCTGGTGTCCTCCGGCACCGAGGCCACCATGAGCGCCATCCGCCTGGCCCGGGGCTATACCGGCCGGGACGTGCTCATCAAGTTCGAGGGCTGCTACCACGGCCACTCCGACAGCCTGCTGGTGAAGGCCGGCTCCGGGGCGCTTACCTTCGGCAACCCGTCTTCCGGCGGCGTGCCGGCGGACCTGGCCCAGCACACCATGGTGCTGCCCTACAACGATCCCCAGAAGCTGGTGGATGCCTTCGCCCAGTTCGGCGAGCGTATCGCCGCGGTCATCGTGGAGCCGGTGGTGGGCAACATGAACCTCATCATGCCCCGCCAGGAATTCCTCGAAACCATGCGGGAACTGACCGCCAAGCATGGTTCCGTGCTGATTTTCGACGAGGTCATGACCGGCTTCCGGGTGGGCCTGAAGAGCGCCCAGGGCTATTTTGGCATTACCCCGGATCTGTCCACCTTCGGCAAGGTCATCGGCGGCGGCATGCCGGTGGGCGCCTTCGGCGGCCGCCGGGACATCATGCAGAAGATCGCCCCCGTCGGCCCGGTGTACCAGGCCGGCACCCTGTCCGGCAATCCGGTTGCGGTGGCCGCCGGCCTCGCCACCCTGAAACTCGTCCAGGCCCCCGGCTTCTACGAGAGCCTCACCGCCCGGACCAAGCAGCTGTGCGACGGCCTGGTGGCGGCTGCCAAGCGCCACGGCGTGGCCTTTTCGGCCCAAAACGTGGGCGGCATGTTCGGCCTTTACTTTGCCGAATCCTGCCCGGGGACCTACGACGAGGTGCTGGCCTGCGACAAGGAGGCCTTCAACCAGTTTTTCCACACCATGCTGGAAGCCGGCCACTACTTCGCCCCGTCCGCCTTCGAGGCAGGCTTCGTCTCCGCCGCCCATACCGAGGCCGACATCGCCGCCACGGTGGCGGTGGCCGACGCCTGGTTTGCCGGCCGGAAGTGAGTTCCGGCCTCGCCTGGGGCGTTCTGCTGATCGCCGGCCTGTGCGAAGTGGCATGGGCGGTGGGGCTCAAATACACGGCGGGATTCACCCGCCTGTGGCCCAGCGTCGGGACGGTGATCGCCATGGTGGCAAGCGTCGTGCTGCTGGGCTGGTCCCTGAAGACCCTTCCCCTGGGAACAGCCTATGCGGTGTGGACCGGCATCGGGGCGGTGGGAACGGCGCTGCTGGGCATGGCCCTGTTCGATGAATCCCGGGAAGTGGCGCGGCTCGTCAGCATCGGCCTGATCGTGGCCGGCATCGTGGGATTGAAACTGGTGACCCCGGACGGGGGCTCCTAGTTACATCAGGAATAGGGTCGCCAGGCCCAGGAAGATGAAGAAGCCGCCCGAGTCGGTGAGGGCGGTGATCATCACCGAAGAGCCGACCGCCGGGTCGGCGCCGAGGCGCTGCCGCATGAGGGGAATACCCACCCCGGCGGAGGCGGCCAGCAGCAGGTTGAGGGTCATGGCGGCGGTCATCACCAGGCCCAGTTTGGCGCTGCCATAGAGCCACCAGGAAATTACCCCCAGCAATCCGCCCCAGATGACGCCGTTGATGGAGGCTACCCCCAGTTCCTTGCGCAGCAGGCGCCGGGTGGCGTCGGGCTGGACCTGGCCCATGGCGATGGCCCGGACGATCATGGTGATGGTCTGGTTGCCCGAGTTGCCGCCGATGCCGGCGACGATGGGCATGAGGGCGGCCAGGGCCACCAGCTTCTCGATGGAACCCTCGAAGGCGCCGATCACCCGGGAAGCCACGAAGGCGGTCACCAGGTTTACGGCCAGCCAGGACCAGCGGTTCTTCACCGAGTCCCAGACCGAAGCGAAGATGTCTTCCTCTTCCCGCAGACCGGCGTTGGCCAGTTGTTCGCTCTCGGCTTCTTCCCGGATGAAGTCCACCACCGCATTGACGGTTACCCGGCCCACCAGCCGACCCTCCGGATCGACCACCGGGGCCGACACCAGATCGTAGCGCTCGAAGGCCTTGGCGGCATCCTCGGCGAAATCGTCGGGCTGCAGCTCGACGAAGTCGGTCTGCATCACCGTCCCCACTTCCACGTCGGGGTCGTTGATGAGGAGGACATTCAGGGGCAGGACGCCCTTGAGGAGCTCATTGCGGTCCACCACGAAGAGCTGGTCGGTGTGGTCGGGCAGTTCATCGAAGCGGCGCAGGTAGCGGAGCACCACCTCCAGGGTCACGTCCTCCCGGACGGTGACCATTTCGAAATCCATGATGGAGCCGACCGAGTCCTCGGGATAGGACATGGCGGCCCGCAGCTGCTCCCGCTCCTCGACGGACAGGGACTGGAAGACGTCCTGGATGACGTCCCGGGGCAGGTCGGGGGCGAGGTCGGCGAGCTCGTCGGCGTCCAGGGTCTCGGCGGCGGCAACCAGCTCGTCCCGGGCCATGGACTCGATGAGGGTTTCCCGGACGGCATCCGAGACCTCCAGCAGGATTTCGCCGTCCCGCTCCGCCTTGACCAGGTCCCACACCACCAGACGCTCGTCCAGGGGCAGGGCTTCGAGGATATAGGCGATGTCCGCCGGGTGCATGGACTCCAGCTTCTTCTGGAGTTCGGCCAGGTGCTGGCGATGCACGAGTTCTTCCACCAGGTCGTGGTGGTGGGGCATTTCCTGACGGTGCACCAGGTCTTCTTCCAGCTTGTGCCGGGCGAGCAGCGTCTGCACCTCGGAGAGGCGCTTCTGCAGGTCTTCGCTGTCGGAAATCTGGCTGTCTTCGCTCATGGTGCGCCACGTCGGAGGGGGTGCCATTCTAGCACTTGAGCCCGGCTGAGACGGCTACAAAAAGGCGACAAAAGGGCTCGTCAGGGGACTTCCGCGGCGGGCATGCGGGCCAGGATGATGGGCACTTTCTTGGCCAGCCCAGGGGCGTTGCGGTGGGTGTCGTAGTAGCGTGGTGCCGGCACCATGCCGGCCAGCCGGGCCGCCTGTTCCGGGCCGAGCTGGGCGGCGCCGATGCCGTAGTAGTGGCGGGCTGCCGCTTCGGCGCCGAAAACGCCGTTGCCCCATTCGATGACGTTGAGGTACACCTCCAGGATGCGCTGCTTGTCCCAGAGGGCCTCGATCATGAGGGTGATGATGGCCTCCTCCCCCTTGCGGAACAGGGAGCGCTTGGGGGAGAGGAAGAGGTTCTTGGCGAGCTGCTGGGAAATGGTCGAACCGCCGGCCACGAAGCGGCCTTTCTTCTGGTTCTTCTCCATGGCCTTCTGGATGCCGTCCCAGTCGAAGCCCTCGTGGTCGGTGAACTTGGCGTCCTCGGCGGCGATGATGGCCCGCTTCAGGTGGACGGAGATGCGCTCGTAGGGCACCCACTGCTTCTGCATCTGGGCGTCCGGCTTCTTCTCCCGCAATTCCGCCATGCGGATTTCCATGAAATGGGTGCTGCCCGGGTCCATCCATTTCCACAGGAGCACCCAGCCCAGGAGCCAGAGCTGCCAGATCAGGAAGAGGCCGAGGATGGCAAGGAGGCCGAGCTTCAGCCAGCGCCCGACCCGCTTCATCGGTCGGTGAGCTGGGCGCGCAGGGCGGCGAGGACCAACCCGGTGTCGGGGCGGACGCCCCGCCAGAGCAGGAAAGCTTCCGCCGCCTGTTCCACCAGCATGCCGAGGCCGTCGGCCAGGCGGCCGGCGCCCTGCTGGCGGGCCAGCGCCAGGAAGGGGGTGTCGCCCTTGCCGTACATCATGTCGTAGGCCAGGCTGCCCGGGGCGAACAGGCCGGGGGGCAGGGGCAGGGCATCCCCCGCCAGGCTGGCCGAAGTGGCGTTGATGACCGCGTCGAAGGACTGTCCGGCCAGGTCGGCGAAACTGCCACCGTGAAGGTCGCCCAGATCGGAAAATTCTTCCGCCAGGGCGACGGCTTTGCCGGCGCTGCGGTTGGCGATGGCGAGGCTGGCGGGCTTGCAGGCGAGCAGGGGGGCGATGGCGCCCCGGGCCGCGCCGCCGGCACCGAGCAGCAGGACGCGCTTGCCGTTGAGAGAAAAGCCCAGGTTGGCCTCGATGTCCCGGGTCAGCCCGGCGCCGTCGGTGTTGTCTCCCAGGATGCCTTCCGTGCCAAAGGCCAGGGTATTCACGGCGCCGGCCCGCTCGGCCCGGGGAGTGCGGCGGGTGGAAAGGCGGAAGGCCTCTTCCTTGAAGGGGACCGTGACGTTGGCGCCCTTGCCGCCGGCGGCCACGAAATCGGCGACGGCCCCCGCGAAGCCGTCCAGGGGAGCGAGGAGGGCTTCGTAGGTCAGGTCCTGGCCGGTCTGGGCGGCGAACTGGGCGTGGATGGCCGGGGATTTGGAGTGGCCGATGGGATTCCCGAAAACGCAGTAACGGTCAGGCATGGGCTCAGCGGATGTCGGGGGTGTCCGAGGAAGTGAAGGAAATGGTGCGGGCGAAGGTCAGCAGGTCCGCTCCTTTGGCCGCCTGGACCGAAAAGGCGCCGTAGGGGGCGCCCAGCTTGACGATGCGCAGGGCGGCATCGTCCAGGATCTGCTTGCCGGAAGAACGGGCGACTTCCACCCGGTGGAGCGACCCATCCGGCTTCAGCTCCACCCAGACCACCACGGCGCCGTAGGCCTTGCCCCGGGCCGCTTTGGGGAAGTTGAGATTGCCGATGCGCTCCACCTTCAGGCGCCAGTCCTCCAGGTACTGGGCGAAGAGGTAGGCTTCGGTGCGGGCGCCGATGTCCTTCTTGCGGGGGCGCTGGTTGTATTCGTCGATGGACTTGCTGATTTCGCTCTGGAGCCGCGCCTGGGCCCGGGCGGCTTCGGCCAGGTCGAGGCCGCTGAGGACGGAGGGCTGGGGCTGGTCCTGGCCGTCCCGGGTGACCGGGGCGCTGCGCAGGTTCTTGGCCTGGGCCAGCATCTGCTGCTGGCGGGACTCCAGTTCCTGGACCCGGCGCTGCATCTGTTCCAGGTCGCTGCCTTCCACCTTCTGCTGGGTGGCCGGCAGGGGAGTGGTGGCCCGGCGGTTCTCGTCGGTGTTGCCGCCGCCGTCCAGGTTGGCCTGGGCCAGGGCCTGGGGCGAAACCGGCCGGTTGGCCGACTTGGCATTGACCAGGATGATATCCATGGCCTTTTCCCGGATTTGCCGGGAAGCGTCGGGGAAGTTGAAGTGGAGCGCCAGCAGCAGGCCGTGTACGGCCAGGGAAATGCCGATGGCCGCCCACAGGCGCCGGTTGTCCGGCATGTCGGGGATGGCCAGCAGCGCTGCAGCGCTCACTGCTCTTCCTCTTCCGTCGCCTCGGCCACGTCGGTGGCGGCCAGGGTCTCCTGGTAGCGGCAGCCGAGTTCGAGGGTAAGGAGGTCCATGCCCTCGATGGCGAGGCGCACCCGCTGCCCGGTGATCGCATCAGAGGGCAGGGACGGGACGCGCACCAGGAGGGGCAGGTGGTCCAGCTTGACGGTCTGCTCCCGGCGGACGGTGGCGTCGATTTCGCCGATTCCGTTCTGCTGCAGCCAGCGCAAGCACCAGTAGCGTTCCATCTGGCGCTGGAAATCGGCGTAGGAGGCGTAGGTCACCTCGAAATCCCGCATGGCGGCGAAGAGCTCGGCGGACTTCTGGGCGAAGGGCGGGGTCTCGCCGGACAGGCAGGCGATGAGCTGCCACTGGTTCACCAGGTCGCAGTAACGACGGAGCGGCGAGGTCATCCAGGCGTACTGGGGCACGCCGAGGCCTTCATGGGGCAGGGGCGAGGTGGTCATGCGCACCTTGCCCTGGGTCTGAGCCCGGTACAGGCAGGCGATCTTCTTCTCGGCCAGCAGGCCGCCCCAGGTGGAGTTGGCAACGATCATCAGCTCGGCCACCAGCTTGTCCAGGGGACTGCCACGCTTCCGTTCGCTGATATCGACCCGGCAGGCATCGGGCTCGGCCAGGTCGCCCTCGATGGCGAAGTTGTAGTCGTTGATGCCCTGGGTGGCGGAGGGCTTGCCCCGGCGGCCTTCGCAGGCATTGGCGAAACGCCACAGGTGCAGGAGCTCGTCCCGGAAGGGGAACTGCTCGGAAAGGCCGGCGGCCACCGTCTCGGCGTTGAACACCGGCTCGATCTCGTGGTGGCGCAGGTTGGCGGCGATGTGGACCATCTCCAGCCGGGATTCGTGGTCCACCACCTCTAGGGATTCGTTCACCGTCAGGTAGAGGGACACGGCCGGGCAATCCACGCCGCCCGCCAGGGTGTAGTTGGACACCACGGCATCCGGCAGCATGGTGATCTTGTTGCCGGGCATGTAGACGGTGGAAAGGCGCGCGCGCGCCACGCCGTCCAGGGGCGAGCCGTGGGTGATGGCCAGGCCCGGGGCGGCGATGTGGATGCCGATGCGGCTGCCGATGCCGGGCAGCAGGGTCACTGACAGGGCGTCGTCGATTTCGGTGGTGGCGGCGTCGTCGATGGAAAAGGCGCGCACGTCGGACCGGGGCAGGCCGGCCGGGGGCAGGGGCGCCTCAAGAGCCGGGAAGCCGGTGCCCTTGGGGAACTGCTCGTGGAGGAAGCGGCGGTAATGGTAGTGGTAGGCCGACTTGATGGCGCCGCACTTGAACAGGAGCTGGGCGGCGGTCAGGCCGGTGGCTTCGCAGGCGGCCTCGAAGGCCTTGGTTTCGGGCTTGTTGCGGTCCGGGGCGTAGAGCAGGGAGTCGGTGAGGGTGGCGATTTCCGGCGGCAGCCGGAAGGCCTTCAGCTCTTCGACCCAATGCTCGATAGCGAGCGCTTGCTGACGCTTTTTTTCAAGACTGGCCAGAGCAGCCTTGAGAATGTCGGGAGGGGCTTTGCGGAAATGGCCTTTGCCTTTGCGATGGAAGTAGACGGGCGCTGAATGCAGGGCAAGCAGCACCGCCGACGCTTCGACCGGGGTTGGGGCGTGGCCGAAATAGTCGCGGGCAAAATCCACAAATGAAAATTCGCCATCGTTGGCGCACTCCCATAGAAAGTCCGGTTCGATACCTTCGGCCATGGGGCCGGCAAGGTCCAGCAACTGGGTGGGAGACGGTTCCGGATAGCGCAGCAGCACAGTCGCCGCCTTGATCTTGCTGCGCTTGCCGGAGGCCATTTCCACCTGTAGGGAGGCTTCGTTGTCGGCCAGGATGGTGCCGGTCTTGAAGCCGCCGTCTTCTTCGAATAATACGTGCATCGGCGGATTATAGCCCGGCGCGAAGTTCCGTGAACTCAATGATTTGGGATATGTATTCGGGAAACTTCGTGAAGCTGTGGTCGCCCCCTTCCAGGATCGTCTGCCGGCAGCCGGCGTAGTGCTCGGCGGCGTGGCGCCAGTCCAGGACTTCGTCGCCGGTTTCCAGGAGCAGGAGGTAGCGATCCGGGGTCGGGTGGGGCACGACCTGGGCAAGGAGTTGGCCGGCGTGCTCCCGGGTGAAGGTGAAATGCTCGCCGGTGTGGAAGTTGTCGTGCTCCCCGAGGAAGAGTCCCAGGTCCAGGCGGTGGATCACCGCCGGATTGACCAGGACCGCCCGCAGGTCGTGCTTCTCGGCCAAGTAGGTGGCGTAGTGGCCGCCCAGGGAACTGCCGACCAGGGTAACCGGCCCGTCGGCGGCCTTGATGACTGCCTCTGCTGCCGCGATGGCTTCTTCGGGTACCGGCGACAGGGCGGGGCAATGGAAGCGGTCCGCGATCCCCATTTCTGCCATCCGTTCCCCCATCAACCTCGCCTTCCAGGAGGAGGGCGAGGAACAGAAACCGTGCAGGTAGAGGATTACTGGGCGGCCCACTGCACGGCCCCGGTATAGCCGGTGACGATCACGACAATCCCGAAGGCGATGCGGTACCAGGCGAACAGGGAGAAGTCGTGGCTGGAAATGTAGCGCAGCAGCCAGCGTACGCAGAAGAAGGCGGAGATGAAGGCGGCGACGAAGCCCACGGCCCACATGCCCAGGTCGTCGGCGCTGAGCAGGGCCCGTTCCTTGTAGAGTTGGTAGAGGGACGCGATGATCAGGGTCGGAATGGCCAGGAAGAAGGAAAACTCGGTGGCCGCCTTGCGGGACAGGCCGAAGAGCAGGCCGCCGATGATGGTGGCGCCGGAGCGGGAGGTGCCGGGAATCAGGGCGAAGGCTTGGGCGATGCCCAGCTTCAGGGCGTCCAGGGGGGTCATGTCGTCTACCGACTCCACCCGGACAGTGTGCTTGCGGCGCTCGGCCCACAGGATGATGAAGGCGCCGAGGATGAAGGTGGTGGCGACGGTGGTGGAGTTGAACAGGTGGGCCTTTATCGCCTTGCCGAACAGGAGCCCTAGGATGGCCAGGGGCAAGAAGGCGATGGCGACGTTGAGGATGAATCTGCGGGCCTTGGGGTCCCGGCCGGCGTTGCCGAAGACGCTGGCCAGCTTCGCCCGATACTCCCAGACCACCGCCAGGATGGCGCCGGACTGGATGACGATCTCGAATAGCTTGCCCCGCTCATCGTTGAAGTTGAGCAGTTCCCCGGCCAGGATGAGATGGCCCGTGGAGGACACCGGCAGAAATTCGGTCAGGCCTTCGACGAAACCGAGAATGAGGGCCTTGATGAGCAGCAGCGAATCCATGGGGAATGTCCGGGGAAAAAAGAGCCCGGATTTTATCCCGGACGGGTGGCCTGCTCCAATGCGGTGAGCCAGGTAAGGGCGTACTCCCGGTCGCTACCGCACATCTCCTCGGAAGCCTGCAGTCCGGAGCAGCAGGCAGGCCTTTCCGGCCGGCCGAAAAGGTCGCAGCGCAGGTCTGCGGCGAGGTGCCGGCAGGGTTCGCCTGCCGGCTTGTCCAGGGATGAGATGGAGGGGGCGATGCAGCACGCCCCGCATCCGGGCCGACAGTCCAGGGTCAGGCCTTCCGGTACAGCTCGGCGCCGGTCTGGACGAATTCCACCGCCTTGGTCTCCATGCCCTTGGTGAGCGCTTCCTTCTCGTCCAGGCCTTGGGCGGCGGCGAAGTCGCGGACGTCCTGGGTGATCTTCATGGAGCAGAAGTGGGGGCCGCACATGGAGCAGAAGTGGGCCACCTTGGCGGATTCCTTGGGCAGGGTCTCGTCGTGGAATTCCCGGGCCTTGTCCGGGTCGAGACCCAGGTTGAACTGGTCCTCCCAGCGGAATTCGAAGCGGGCCTTGGACAGGGCGTTGTCGCGGATTTGCGCCCCGGGGTGGCCCTTGGCCAGGTCGGCGGCATGGGCGGCCAGCTTGTAGGTGATGATGCCTTCCTTGACGTCGTCCTTGTCCGGCAGGCCCAGGTGCTCCTTGGGGGTGACGTAGCAGAGCATGGCGGTGCCGTACCAGCCGATCATGGCGGCGCCGATGCCGCTGGTGATGTGGTCGTAACCCGGGGCGATGTCGGTGGTCAGCGGGCCCAGGGTGTAGAACGGGGCTTCCTTGCAGTATTCCAGCTGCAGGTCCATGTTCTCCTTGATCATGTGCATGGGCACATGGCCGGGGCCTTCGATGATGGTCTGGACGTCGTGTTTCCAGGCGATCTCGGTGAGTTCGCCCAGGGTCTTCAGCTCGCCCAGCTGGGCTTCGTCATTGGCGTCGTAAATGGAGCCGGGGCGCAGGCCGTCACCCAGGCTGAAGGCCACGTCGTAGGCCTTCATGATTTCGCAGATTTCCTCGAAGTGGGTGTAGAGGAAGCTCTCCTTGTGGTGGGCAAGGCACCACTTGGCCATGATGGAGCCGCCCCGGGAGACGATGCCCGTCATGCGCTTGGCGGTCATGGGCACGTAGCGGAGCAGCACGCCGGCGTGGATGGTGAAGTAGTCCACCCCCTGCTCGGCCTGCTCGATCAGGGTGTCGCGGAAGATTTCCCAGGTCAGTTCCTCGGCCTTGCCATGGACCTTCTCCAGGGCCTGGTAGATGGGCACCGTGCCGATGGGCACCGGGCTGTTGCGGATGATCCACTCCCGGGTCTCATGGATGTTCTTGCCGGTGGACAGATCCATGACCGTGTCGCCGCCCCAGCGGATGGACCAGGTCATCTTCTCCACTTCCTCCTGGATGCTGGAGCCCAGGGCAGAGTTGCCGATATTGGCGTTGATCTTGGTGAGGAAATTGCGGCCGATGATCATCGGCTCGGTTTCCGGGTGGTTGATGTTGGCGGGGATGATGGCCCGGCCCCTGGCCACTTCGGAGCGCACGAATTCCGGGGTGATCTCCTCGGGAATGCTGGCGCCAAAGTTCTGGCCCTTGTGCTGGCGGCCCAGGAGTTCGGCCAGGCGCTGGCCTTGCGGGCCGGAGGCCTTCAGGCCCTCGATGTAGGCCCGGCGGTTGTTGTTTTCCCGGATGGCGACGTATTCCATCTCCGGGGTGATGATGCCCCGGCGGGCGTAGTGCATTTGCGACACGTTGGCGCCGGCCTTGGCCCGCAGGGGCTTCCTGTGCAGGCCGGGGAAGCGCAGCTCGTCCAGGGACTGGTCGGCGGCGCGCTGGCGGCCGTATTCGGAGGTCAGGTCGGACAGTGCCTCGGTGTCGCCCCGCTCGGCGATCCACTGGGCGCGCAGGGCCGGCAGGCCGTTGCGGACGTCGATCTTGGCAGCCGGGTCGGTGTAGGGGCCGGAGCAGTCATAAACGAAGATGGGCGGATTCTTTTCGCCGCCGAAGGCCGTCGGGGTGTCGGCCTGGGAAATTTCGCGCATGGGCACCCGGATGTCCGGACGGGAGCCTTCAACGTAAATCTTGCGGGAGTTGGGGAGGGGCTGGACGGCAGCCTCGTCCACGTGGGCGTCACGGGCGAGGAATTGTTCGTTGGCGTTCATGGGTGAAGCTCCTTGCTGGGAAGAGTGCTGCGGGCTTGAGACGCGCAAGGAGAGACGGAAGTTCGTTTCCCTACGACGGCATGACCCGTACAGGTTCGGAGGGTATGTCTCAGTCGCCGCACTCAAGGGCGACACCCCTAACGAAGAGCTGCAAGTTACTGGAAATACAGGCAAAATGCAAGAAATGCGGGGCCGGGGCTCAAGATTTCGGTGATCCGTCCGAAATATGTTAACCGAGCGTCGGATTCGTTCAGAAAAATAGAAGGGAAAACTATGCGCCTCATCGCTGTGGCCGCGCTGATTGCCGCGCTGCCCTGGTCCGCGACTGCGGCACCGGTGTGGCAGACCGTCTCGGCCGAACCGGGCAAGCGCATCGAGCTGGACCGTACCAGCATCAAGCGGGAAGAGGGGGGCAAGGTCCAGGCGACCGGCCGCATCATCCTGGAGCGCGAAATTCCCGACCCGAAGAGCGGGGCCGGCTACCGGGTGATCGAAGCGACGACCCGCTACGACTGCGGGTCCCGCAACGCGGCGACCATCCGGCGGGTGTTCAAGAAGAACGAATCCGAAGTGCTGCGGGACGAAGAGCAGAAACCCGTCGAACTGCCCGTGCGCAGCGGCACCCTGGACGACAAGGTGCTGCGGGAGGTCTGCCGGCCCGGCAAGGACGACATCAAGACGGTGGCGGACAAAGCCAACGATGCCGCCGGCCAGCTGAAGTCGGCCAACGAGGGGCTGGTCAAGGCGGAAGCCAAGGTGGCAAAGCCGGCCGTGCCCCTGAAGACCGTCGCCAAGATCGAGGAAAAACCGGCCTATGTCCGGCCCGAACCTATTGCTCCCCTCTATCGGGCGGCGAGGAAGGCGAAGATCGAGCCGATGCGCGAGGCGGCGGTTGAGCTGGCCGAGCGCCACGCCCATATCCATTGGTCCTACGACGGGGAGGGTGGGCCGGAGAACTGGGCGCGCATCGATCCCAAGAACACCCTCTGCGCCAGCGGCCAACGCCAGTCCCCCATCGATATCCGGGAGGGCATCAAGGTCGATCTGGAGCCGATCAAGTTCGATTACAAGCCGTCCCTGTTCCGCATCGTGGACAACGGCCACACCGTCCAGGTGGCCGTCGGCGAAGGTCGCATCACCCTCACCGGCAAGACCTACGAGCTGATCCAGTTCCACTTCCACAAGCCGGCCGAGGAGAAGATCAACGGCAAGGGCTTCGACATGGTGGCCCACCTGGTTCACCGGGCCGACGACGGGCAACTGGCGGTGGTGGCTGTCCTGATGGAGAAGGGCCTGGAAAACCCCTTCATCCAGACCCTGTGGAACTACCTGCCCCTGGAAAGGAATCAGGAGGTGATGCCGCCCAGCCCGGCCGTCGACCTTTCCACCTTCCTGCCGGCTTCCCGCAACTACTACACCTACATGGGGTCCCTGACCACGCCGCCGTGCACGGAGGGGGTGCTGTGGCTAGTGATGCGCCAGCCGGTGCAGATTTCCGCCGAACAGGTCGGTATCTTCTCCCGGCTGTACCGGAACAATGCCCGGCCGATCCAGTCGGCTTCGGGGCGGCTCATCAAGGAGAGCCGTTGACCCCGTTTGGAGCATGATGATAAGTTAATGACTCGTTGGTCATTAACTTATCATGTCCCAATCCGCAGTCCCTTCCCGCAAAAGACGCAAGGAGGCGCGCCCTTCCGAGCTGACGGCGGCGGCCCTCGAACTGTTCGTGGAAAAAGGCTTCGCCGCCACCCGCCTGGACGATGTCGCCAAGCGGGCCGGGGTGTCCAAGGGCACCCTTTATCTCTATTTCGACAGCAAGGAAGCCCTCTTCAAGGCCGTCATCCAGGAGGGAATGGTGCCTGCCCTGGCCGAAGGCGAGGCAATTCTCGCGCGCCACGAGGGCAGTACTTTCGATCTGCTGGCGGCGCTTCTCAACGCCTGGTGGACCCTGATCGGCGAGACCCACTTGTCTGGCATTCCCAAGCTGATGATTTCCGAGGCCCGGAATTTTCCCGAAGTCGCCCAGTTCTATTACGAAAAAGTCATCACCCGGGGGCGGGCCCTGGTCGGCGCTGCCCTGGAGCGGGGCATGGCCAGCGGCGAATTCCGGCCCATGGACGTCAACGTCTACATCGACGTCATCATCTCCCCGGTACTCATGCTCACCGTCTGGCGCCATTCCATGGCCTGCTGCCTGCAAGGCGAGCCGGAGCCCCGGGAATTCCTGGCCGTTCACCTCGATTTGCTGCGGCGGGGATTGCTATCGGCTCGGGTATAATCGAATTTTATCGGACGTAAAATATTAGCGTCTGCTAATATTAAGAGCGGAGAGTCAGAATGAACATTGAGCAAGCGCGCTTCAACATGATCGAGCAGCAGATTCGGCCCTGGGAAGTGCTGGATCCGGCGGTCCTGGACCTGCTTTTTGTCGTCAAGCGCGAGGATTTCGTGCCCCAGGCCTATCGGACCCTGGCTTTTGCGGACCTGGAAGTACCCCTGGGCAACGGCCAGGTCATGCTGGCTCCCAAGATCGAAGCCCGCCTGCTGCAGGAACTGGGCGTCAAGAAAACCGACAAGGTGCTGGAAGTCGGCACCGGCAGCGGCTATATGGCCGCCCTCCTGGCCGCACGTGCCGAGCAGGTGACGACTGTCGAACTGCTGCCCGAACTGGCCCAGGCCGCCCGCCAGAACCTGGAGCAGGCCGGTGTCGCCAACGTCGCCGTCGAAACTGGCAATGGCCTGACCGGCTGGCCCCAGAAGGGGCCCTACGATGTCATCGTGATCTCCGGTTCCGTGCCGCTCCTGCCCTCCGACGTGCTG
>JBLNBI010000032.1:0-3836 GCA_050259815.1 Actinomycetota bacterium
CCAGATAGACCGAATCGTCGCTCTGGATCTTGCGCAGGTGGCTCAGGGCCTCGGCATAGAAGTCCTTGAACTCGGGCACGAAGACGGCAATCCGGTCGAAGGCCCGCTGATGGCCCAGGGCATCCTCGTCCCAGGGCTTGAGGAGGGACTGGATGCGCTCCTCGTCGGCGTAGATGCGGATGGGCGCCTCGCCGCCGCCCCGGGCCGCATGGAACTGTTCCAGGCTGCCCAGCCAGTCCAGTTCCCCGACCAGGGACCGGGCATCGGGATTGTGGGCGGCGGCGCCGCGCATTCCGGCCAGGGTGGCGGCGGCGCCCTTGAAATCCTTGGCTTTCAGTTGGGCCATCCACTGGGGCAGGTTGGCCTTCAAGAGCGCCTCGGTGCCCAGGGCCTTAAGTTCGGCATTGTCCGGATGCCTGTCCAGGTAGTGGTCGGCGGCAGTGGCCGCCTGGGCATATTGGCCCTGGGCCATCAAATCCCTCACCTCCCGTTCGGAGGCACCGCGGAAATGGAGGGCGATTCCCGCCAGGACCGCCAGGGCCAGCACTCCGCCGGCCCAACCGGCGTAGCGGCGCAGGTTCCCGCGCTCGCCGCCGGAGAAGGCATCCATCAGCTCGGAAGCGAAGATGGCGAGCCGGCCCCGCTTGCGGCCAACCGCCTTGCCGGGTTCCTCGGCGGCCCCCCCGGCTTCGTCGTTCACCTCGTCCTCCGCCGGCCGGGCATCGTCCACGCAGAAGATATCCAGGAAGGAGTCGGCGGCGGCCACGAAGGTGGTCTTTTCCGTATCCACCGAAGCCTCGCCGCCGCTCTGGAAGGCCACCTTGGTGACCGTCGGGTCCAGGGCCTGCTCCTTCACCAGATGGACCCGATAGACGAAATGGTGCCCGCCGAAGGCGACCACATCCCCCTCCTCCAGGGGCACCGCGTGCTCGTCCAGGCGCGTGCCGGCGACGAAGGTGCCATTGGTGCTGCCCAGATCCTCCAGGTAGGGCACCCCGCCCTTGAGGAAAATGTGGGCGTGGCGCCGGGAAACGTAATTCACCTGGTGGGGATACTCGTCCCGGTAGCGGGCGAAGGCCTCGTCGCTCTTGCTCACCAAGAAGGGGAAGCGGGTGATGGCGATGGGCTCCAGGCCCAGGTCGTCCCGCTCCGGGTTGAGGGTGATGCCCACCAGCCGCCCGGCGGCCGGCCTCTCCCTGCGCGTTCCCAGTCGCACCCGGTAGGACAGCTCACCGCCGAAAGAAACCTCGTCCCCGTCCCGCAGCCGGCTGGGCCGCTCCCGCACGGGAACGCCATTGACCGTGGTGCCGTTCTTGCTGCCCAGGTCGGCGACGAAGACGTGGCCCCGCTCGGAGAAGATGCGGGCATGCCGGCGGGACAGGGCATCGACGATGGCCGGCGGATAGGACGCGAAGGGAGGCTCCGTCCGCCCGATGGCGAACAGGTCGTCGTCGATGGGAATTTCCCCCAGCTCGGGATGGGAGAGCGGCTTCAACAGGATATGGAAATCCTGGGCCGCCGCTCCCGCCGTCTCGGCCGCGGGCGCCTGGTCAGGGGGCATGGGTCGATTGGTCGTTCGCTTGTTCCTTCTGATCCTCGCTGCGTTCCTTCACATTCACCGCCGGCCAGCCGCCCCCCAGGGCCTTGTAGAGGGTCACCGTGTCGGCCAGGATGAGCTGGTAATTGGCGAGCAGCGCCAATTGGGCCGCCAGGAGGGAGCGTTCGCTCTCGAACACCTCCAGCTGGGAGACGATGCCCTCCTTCAACTGGGACTGGATGGAGGCGGCCACCGTCTGCAGGTGGGCGGTCTGCTGTTCCAGCTCCGTGCGCTGCTTCTTGTGGGCATCCAGGTTCACCAGGGCGTTCTCCACCTCCTCGAAGGCGGCCATCACCGCCTGCCGGTACTGGGCCTCGGCCACCTTGGTCTCGGCCTGGGAAGTCTTGATGCGGGCCTTGACCCCCGGGTCGAACATGGGGAGGTTGATGCTGGGCAGGAAGCCGAAGGTGAAGGACTTCAACAGGGACGACAGGGCGAAGCTGGCGGTGCCGCCCCGGCCGGTGAGGCTGATGGAGGGCAACTGGGCGAGCTTGGCCTGGCCCACCAGGTCGTAGGCCTCCAGCACCCGGTATTCGGCGGCGATGACGTCGGGCCGGCGTTCCAGCAGTTCCGAAGGCAACCCCACCGGCACCACCGGCAGGCGCACCCGCTCCTGCAAGCTCCCGGGCGGTACCTTGAACTGCCCGGCGGGGATGCCCATGAGGGTGGCGATGGCGTTCTCGTCCAGGTCCCGCAGGCGCCGCAGCTCAATGAGGTCGTTGGTGAGCCGGTTGATTTCCGCCCGCTGGCGCAGCACCTGGGTCTGGGGGATGAGGCCATTCTGGAACTGGGTCTCATAGATGGCGAGGATCTGCCTGTTCTTGTCCAGGGTCTTCTGCTGCTGGGCGATCTGCTCGTCGAACTGGAGGATTTGGAAGTAAGCCGAGGACAGGTTGGCGACCAGGGCGAGATAACCCGCCCGCCAGTCCGCCTCGCTGGCCCGGTACTCCGCCTTCTGGGCCTGGACGCCCTTCTCCACCTTGCCCCAGACATCCACCTCCCAATTCACCTGGGCGCCGACGTTGAACGACTTGCTGAATTTCTGGCCGGTGCTCTTCTCGAAGCTGGCCCCCGCCCCCAGGTCCGCCGTGGGCAGCGCCCCGGCCCGGGCTTCCCCGATCTGGGCGGAAGCCACGCCGATGCGGGCGGCCAGGACCCGGATATCCGCATTGCCCTGGATGGCCTGGTCGATGAGGCCGTTGAGATAGGGGTCCTGGAAGGTCTTCCACCAGTCGGGGACGATGGTGGCGGCGGCGGAAACGGTCACCGGCCGGGACCAGGCGGCGGATTTCTCGGGCAGGGACTGGCGTTCGTATACCGGCGGCGTAGTGTCGGCGCAGCCGGCGAGCAGCATGGTGCCGGCCCAGGCGGCAAGGAAGCGCGCCCCGCTCATGCCGCCGCCCAGCTCCGGGATTCGACGAAGACCTGGAGCAGCCGGGAATCCAGGTGCCCCATCCGGCACTCCTCGGCCATGAGGTCGAGGGCCAGTTCGGGGGGCATGGATTTCTTGTAGGGGCGGTCGGAGGCGGTCAGCGCGTCGTAGATGTCCGAAATGGTGAGGATGCGGGTCTGGACGCAGATCTGGTCCCCCTTCAGGCCCATGGGATAGCCGGAGCCGTCCAGCTTCTCGTGGTGGCCGTGGGCGATGGCGGGCACCCCCGACAGGTCCTTGGTCCAGGGGATGAGTATGAGGAAGGAGTAGGAATCCACCACGTGGGCCTCGATCTGGTGCCGCTCCTCCGGGGTCAGGCAGCCCTTGGAGATGGACAGGGCCGAGAACATGCCTTCATCCAGCAGGGGGGCCGGGTCGCCGTCCGGCTCGGGGTAAGCGTAGGCCAACACCTCCTTCAGTTCGGGCGGGGCCTCGGTGTACGAAATGGCCGGCTCGTTGGCATTGCGGATGGCCGCCAGGAAGCGGTCCAGGCGCTGGAATTCGGCCGCCAGTTCCTGTTCGACCCGGGCCTTCTCGGCCCGGAAGGCGGCGATGGTCAATTCCCGCTCGGCGTGCATTTCGGCCAGCCGCCGGTAGGCCTGGCGCTCCAGGCAGGCCCGGGCGTACTTGAAGCGCTGTTCCAAAAGCAGCAGGTCGGCGTGGTGGAGCTTCTTCTGCTTGCACAGCACATGCTCCCGCACCCCGACCTTGCCGAAATCGTGGAGGAGCGCCGCGTAGCGGATTTCCCGGAGCTGGTCCCGGGTGAAGGCAATGGGCCGCAGGCCGGGGCTGTCGGCCCGGTCCAGG